>JBCCIR010000088.1:0-22639 GCA_039028175.1 Verrucomicrobiota bacterium | reverse complement strand
GGCGGCGGCGCCGGGGGTGCCTGCGGCGGGGGGGGGGGGGGCCCTGGTGGAGTTGCACCGGGGGGCTTTTGCCAATGCGTTTGCGGAGGGCGGGGGCGAGGATGAATTGGAAATTTTGATCGAGGGGGCGAAGCAGGCGCAGGCGGCGGGGCTTCAGGTGAACGCGGGGCACGGGATCACCGTGGCGAACATGGCGCGCTTGTGTGAGGTGCCGCACCTGGTGGAGCTGAATATTGGACACCATTTGGTGTCGCGAGCGGTGGCGGTGGGCTTGGGAGAGGCGGTGCGGGAGATGCGGGAAGCGATGGCGGCGTACGCGGCCGCGTGAACGGCGCTACAGGTTGTAGGTGTTCGAGCCGGACTGGGATTTGGCGAGGGCTTTTTCGAGTTCGGCGATCTTGGCGTCGGCCTGTTTGAGGCGTTCGGTCATGATTTGGGCGAGGAAGCGGTAGAGGACGGCGTAGTAGGCCTGGCGTTCGGCGTCGGAGAGGTCGTTGAGGAATTTGGAATCGACCTTGATGCAGTAGGCGTTATCGAGCGCGCTGGCGGTGGCGGAGCGGGTGAGGTCTTCGGTGTCGTCGGTATTGAGGAGGGCGAGTTCTCCGACGATTTCTCCGGCGGTATCGATGCGGGTGATTTCTTTGCCTCCTTTGCTGATGAGGAGGCTGCCTTTCAGGAGGATAAAGAAGGGGGCGTCTTCGGCTTTTTCACCTTCTTTGATGATAGTGTCGCCGGGATCGCATTCGACGACGCAGGTATGGGAGAGGATTTCGTCGAGGCAATCGCCACTGATATTTGAGAGGAAAGGAACCTTGGCAAGGGAGGGGGGGACATTACCGGGTTCGTGGTTGTAGGGGATTTCTCTCATTTAGGGATGGTGGATTCAGTGGGCGGTGGCGCGAAGGAGGACGAGGACGATGGGGTTTTCGAAATAGGGGTTCGCGGGTTCGGCGAGTTGAGTGGAGCCGAGGAGGGCGTAGCGGCCGTTGGAGACGGTGACGGAAGTGGTGATTTTGGCGGTGTGGAATATTGGAGCTTTCACGGGAACGCCGGCGGAGGTGGGGCCGAGTTCGATGTCGTCGACGTGTTGGGTGAGTTCGGGGACGAGATTGACGTCGATTTGTTTTCCGTCCGCCGAGACGACGGGATCGACTTCGAGAGTGAGGCCGACATTGCGGGTTTCGAAGCCGGTGGGATGGGATTCGTCGATTTCGTTGGTGTAGATGATTTCTTCGATGGCCTCGGTTTTGGCGCGTTGGCCGGAGCGGGTGTGGAGGATGGCGGTGGCGGCGACCGTGGCGTCGTCGTCATCGATCATTTCCTGGAGTGAGACGCGGAGGTCGGTGGCGTCGGTCGTGAAGTCGTGATTGAGGCAGAGTTCGGTGAGATCGCCTTGTTCGAGTTCGATGAACTCGACGATGAGAGTGATGCCGGTGGAGTGGGGTTTGGGAGCGGGCTTGGGTTTTGGTGCGGGCGGCGGAGCGGGGCGTGATTTGGGTGCGGCTTGTTTTTGTTTGGGGGTGTTCGCGGGTTGTTTCTTTGTTTCGTGTTGATCCGCGAGGGTAAGGGTGGCGCAAGCGGCGAAGACGCCGAGGGCGATGAGTTGTGTTTTCATGTTTGAGCGGGTTGATGGTGAATGGCGGCGAGTGCTTCCGAATTCACTCGCGGGCCACGGAGAACTTAGGCGGAAAGGGGCCTCGGTCAAGGTTGGTCGGGGGCGTCTTCGGCGCCGGGACCGGGGGAGAGAGACGTGTTTTCGTCGGGGAGGACGAGTTCGACGAGGCGATTGACGCCGGACCTAGCGAACGTGGAATTGGGATACATGCGTCGTGCTTTGAGATACCAGGCGAGGGAGGAGCCGGTTTGGTTCCGGTCTTCGAGGCGTTCGGCTTCCTTAAGTGCGCTGACAAAGGGAGCGACATCGGTGGCGAGATCGGAGCGGACGGAGCTGAGTTTTGGGTCATCGGAGAATTCCTTGTGGAGTTCTTCGACGGTTTCCCAGGCGCCGTGTTTGTCGCCGAGTTGGGTGAGTTTTTCGGCCTGGTTGATGGAGAGATCGATTTTGGCGATGTCGTTGAGAATGGTATCGAGTTGGGCGGCGCGTTCGGGGTCACTGACGGTGGCGGCGATGTATCGGCCTTTATCGTCGAAAATTTGGCGGAACGACCGGGTGGCGATGAGTCGATCGAGATCATTCAGGGTCATGCTTTGGACGTCGGCCTGGTCGGCTATCATGTTGAACTCCTTCGTGAGTTCGGGATTGGTGGGCCAGATTTCCGTGGCGAGTTGGATATTTTCTTCGTAGGTATCGGTATCGCCGGCCATGGCAGCGTTCTTGGCTTTGCGGATGCGCATGGAGGCGACTTGTTTGGCGGTTTGGACGGCGGCCATGGGTTTTGAGTAGTCGAAGTCTTTGGAGGTTTCGCGGAGGCGATTGATGAGTTCTTCGGCGAGGGTGTAATCTTTGACCTCGATGGTGGAGAGGAGTTGGTTGGCGTCGCGGACGAACTGGAGGACCTTTTCTTTTTCGATGCGGTCGAGCGTGCGGATTTTCGGGAGGTATTCGCCGACGGCGAAGGCTTCGGAGAGTCGTTTGGAGGCGGACTCGAGTTCTCTTTGTTCGAGGTGGTATTCGAAGGCGTTCACGCCTTCATCGACGTCGCGGATGAGTTCGTTCGAGACGGATTCGAGGGTGGAGATGGTGGGATTGAAGCCGACGCTTTGGGCGAAGGCTTTTTGGGCGTCGGATTCTTCTTCGAAGTGGAGCTTGTTATCGCCGTCGCCGAAGAGTTTGCGATAGAAGCGGCATGCCATGACGACGTGTTCGTGGCGGCGTTGGAGGAAGAACTGGACGATGAGGGCTTGGAACTCAATTTTGCTTTGGATTTCCGAGGCGGCGATACGGGTTTTATTGGCGACGCGCTGGGCTTCGATTTCGAGGATGCGTTGCTCGTATCCTTGGAGGACGCCGGGGTCTTTCTTTTCTTCTTCGCGTTCTTTTTCCTGGACGCCGGCTTCGTCCTGGTTGTTTACGGCGCGGTCGGTGCGATCGGTGTTGGTTTTTTGGAGGTCGTAATTGCGGCGTACGCGGCCGCTTTCGGAGTCGAGCTGGGTATTAATGCGATTGAGTTCCTGGACTTTGTTTTGGGAGAGGTAGGTGCCGTAGATGGCGTTGAGGAGGGAATCGCAGAGGCGGGCGTCGGCGTAGTAGCTGGCGGCTTGGGGGAGGAGGTCGACGGCATGTTGGAGGCTGGGGCCGCCGGGATTTTTTGGGGAGAGGTAGGTGAGGATTTGGTCGAGGGTTTCGCGGTATTCGGTATCGGCTTCGGAGGTTTGGGCGGGGGCGGCGAGGTATTTTTCGAAGCGAGCGGAGAAGATGCGGTTATCGAGGACGTTCCAAGTGCGGCCGTCGAAGGAGAAGGTTTCGGAGCCGGCGTCGAAGAAGGGGATATCGGTACCGAGGACGGAGGTATCTTTCTTGGGAGCGTTGTTGCCGTTTTGGGCGGGTTGTGAGGGGGTGGAGGGAGTGGTGAGGACTTGGGCGGTGGTGGTGAGAGGGATAGCGAGAAGAAGCAGGAGAAGGAGAAGAAGATTTGGAGTGGTCATGGTGGGGGTGGGGTTAGTTTTTTTCGATATTTTCGGCGACGAGGGTGCCGTCGCGGCCGACTTCGACGATGAAGCGGAAGGTGGCGCCGCGGTCGATATTGATTTTGTAGAAGTCCTGGGGGACGTGGATGGGGAGCGGGGTGGTTTCGCCGAAGTCGTCTTCGGCTTCGACGGAGAAGAGGCGGCCGTTATTGGGGGTCCATTTGAGTTGGTCTTCGACGGTGCCGGTGACGGCGTAGACGTTGCCGCGCAGGGAATTGGCGTTTTCGAGGTAATCGGAGACGTCGAGTTCGGTGGCGCGTTGGCTGGAGGCGGCTTGGGAGCGGTGGGAGAAAGTTTTGAGGAGGAGGAAGCCGATGCCGGCGACGAGGACGATGGCGACGACGAGGCCGATGATTTGCTGGGCGTTGATACCTGAGCTGGCGCGGCGGGGCATTGGATTGGGTTGATCGGTTTACCGGTTTGCCGGTTAGTCGGTTAGTCGGTTAGTCGGTTAGTCGGTTTGAGGTGGTACTAATCTAGGGTGGAAGGGGTGGGGAGGCAACTGTCAGGTCCAGCGGTTTCGTTTGCAGCCGATGTAGGCGAGGGTGAGGCCGACGAGGGTGTGGATGAGGAGGACGAGGATGCAGGTGGGGGCGGCTTCGATGGTGGTGTCGGTGGTTTTACGGACGGCCTCGAAGAAACCGCTGTCGAGGGTGCTCACGGTGCCTGACCAGCTCCAGTATGCGGAGATGAATGGGCGGGTGAAGGATTCGACGGCGGCGGGGAGGGCGAGGACGGCGCCGGAGAGGGGAAGTTGGAAGCCGACGAGGTAGACGGAGAGGAGGCTGGATTGTTCGGGGGAACGCATGAGGCCGGAGATGCCGAGGCAGACGAAGGTCATGGCGATGTTGACGAGAATGAGGAGGAGGGAGTGGTAGAGGGGATCGCCGGGGATGTGGCAGAAGGTTTCCACGAAGACGAACATCCAGACGGCCTGGATGGCGGCGATGCCGGCGAGAATCCAGACTTTTGAGGCGAGGTATGCGAGGGGGCGGAGGCCGGCGAGTTTTTCTTTTTCGAAGAGGAGGCGTTCTCCGGCGATTTCGCGCGCGGAATTGTTTGAGCCCATGAGGGTGAGGAGAATGACCTGGAACATGATGAGGCCGGAGACGAGGGAGCCGGTTTTGAGTTGGGCTTGGAGGAAGCCGGCCTGTTCCTGGAGTTCGTCGACGATGTTTTCGTTCATCGTTTCCGAGAGGCGTTTGATGGGTTCGATGCCTTCGGTGGCGAAGATGACGACGAGGATGGGGAAGCCGAAGAGGATGGCGAGTTGGAGGATGAGTTGGACGCGGTCGCGGAGGAAGATTTTCCAGCGCCGAGACGTGAGGGCGAAGAATTGGCTGAAGATATTGGGGAGTTTTACGGTGGGCGTTGATTTTGTTTCGGGTTTGGACTGATCGTCGTCCTTTTCGTCCTCATCTTCTTTGTCGTGGGAGGCTTCCTTGATGAGCTGGATGGTTTTCGGGGAGATGATTTCTTCCGGGGTGGGGGCCTCGATTTGTTCGGCGATGGGGATTTGCGACGAGGGAAGTTCGTCGTAGTAGGCGGAGCGGTGTTTGAGCCAGGACTGGCGCCATTCGTCGGCGGGGCGTCGTGAGAGTTGTGGGTAGACATCTTCCGCTTCTTCGACACTGAAGTAGTGGGCGAGGGCGCGCGGGGGGCCGTGGTAGACGATATTGCCTTCGTGAACGACGATGACGCTGTCGTAGATTTCGAGATTGGCGAGGCTGTGGGTGACGCTGGCGACGATGCGATCCTGTTGGCGGGACAGTTGATGGAGGAGTTTGACGATGTCGCGTTCGGAGCGCGGGTCGAGTCCCGAGGTGACTTCGTCGCAGAGGAGGAGGACGGGATTACTGACGAGTTCGAGGGCGAGGCCGAGGCGTCTTTTTTGTCCACCGGAGAGGACTTTGACGCGATTTTCGCGGACATTATCGAGGCCGACCTGATCGATTACGGCATCGGCGAGGTCATAGACTTGTTGTTTTGATTTGGTGGCGACGCGGAGTTGGATGGCGTATTCGACGGATTCTTCGACCGTGAGATGGTCGTGGGCGATGCTGAACTGGGGGACGTATCCGATTTCGGTGGGTTCGAGGTCGCCTTCGGTGGCGAGATTGCGGCCTTGCCACCAGATGGAGCCGTCGGATTCGGCCTGGATGCCGGCGATGGTTTTGAGGAGGGTGGTTTTTCCGCAGCCGGAGGGGCCGACGATGGCGACGAAATGTGAGCCGGGGAGGCGGAGCGAGGCTTTATGGATAAGATCGACTTCTTCGCCGCGGCGATTGATGGTGAAGGAGATGTCCTGGAGTTCGAGCACGGTTTGTGGGGGCGGCGGAGGTGGAATATTCGTGGATTGCGGGCATGATTTAACTGGAATAGGGTGGCGCTGACGAGGGATAATTCCCCTCCGGCACAGGAACGAACCACGGAACGATGGCAGGGAGCGAAGGAAAAAAGAGTTTTGGGACAGGGCTTTTGAAGCTGCTCTTGGTCGCGTTGTTGGTCGTGATGGTTTTGGTGGTGGGTTTGGTGGCGGGTGCGGGGATGTGGATCAAGGGGTATTTGCGAGGGGAGACGTTCCGGGAATTGGCGGGGATCAAGACATCGGATGCGTTCCGGGCGGAGGGGGAGTATGAAGCGATCTCTTGGACGGGTTCGTCGTCGGTGTATTCGGACGGGTATTCGGCGCGGGGGTTACCGGAGTCGACGTTTACGAAGATTGATGCGGAAGGGATTCGGGCGCAGACGAACGTGGGGGATTTGATTTCGTTTTGGAATTTGTTGCGATTTTGGGAGCTGTCGGGTCAGGCTCTGGAGATTCCGGAGATCAGCGTGAATCGGTTGACCTTGCAAGCGGAGACGCAGAAGGTGCGGCCGATTCCGATCGAGGAAACGGCGACCGCGGAAGATGCGGGGCCGGCGCCGCCGTTGCCGGTGGACGGGCGCGTGGGGAGCGGAGGGGATGCGGTGGAGACGCCGACCTTGGGAAGTGTGGATGGCGGAAGTGCGGAAGCGGTGAGTGAGGTGGCGGAGGTGATTGAAGAGGACAAAGGTTTTTTTGCGTCGTTGGCGCCGCAGGAAGTGAATTTGGAGAAGGTGAACATTGCGGAGACGAATGTGTTTGTGACGGAAGGGGGAGAGCGGAAGCTGGCGATCACGGGTGTGGCGACGCGTTTGCAACCGATGGATGGGACGGATTACGAGGGATGGCGGGTGACGGGGACGGGGGGGAAGGTGATGACGGAGGGGATGCCGGACTTGGAGATTGAATCGATCAACACGAACTTCCGTGGTTCGGACGTCTACATCACTGACGCGGGGGCGCGGATATTTGAGAACGGAATGATTACGGGGAGCGGGGAGATGCATTTCGGGGGGGACGAGGGGACGATGGATTTGCGGTTGAAGATCGGGGACATTGATGTGGCGCACATCGTCGATGAGGAGTGGCGTTCCCGCGTGCAGGGGGTTTTGTCGGGGGACGTGCGGGTGACGGGGAATCCCGGGGAGGTGGAGACGCAGCGGAAGGCGGGGAAATTGTCGATTTCCAAGGGGGTGGTGGAGAACGTTCCGGTGTTGGATCAGATCGCGAACTATGCGAAGGCGGAGCGATTCCGGCGGCTGGTGTTGACGAAAGTGACGGCGGATTTTGAATCGCTTGGGGAGGAGACTGTGTTTCGGAACATTGATGTGGAGTCGGACGGTTTGACGCGGATTTTGGGGACGGTGTTGGTGAAGGGGGAATTGATACGCGGGGATTTGCGGGTGGGGGTGACGCCGGGGACTTTGCAATGGATACCGGGGGCGGAGCAGCAGGTGTTTACGGAATCGGCGGAGGGGTATCTTTGGACGAATGTGAAGATCGGCGGGACGCTGGACAAGATCGACCAGGATTTGAGCGGGCGTTTGATGTCGGCGGCGGCGGGAGCGATTGTGGGGGTGCCGATTGAGGGGGCGGAGAACGCGCAGGATGTGATGCAGGAAGTCGGGAAGCAATTGACGGAGGAGATTTCGCGTCAGACGGGGAAGGATGCGAAGGAGATCGAGGAGACGGCGGAGAAGTTGTGGGATAATTTGCGGAAGAGTTTTTTGGGGCAGTAGGGGAGATATCTCACGCGGAGGCGCGGAGACGCGGAGAGGAGTAGAATTCAGTAGGTAGTGTTTAGTGTTCAGCCGGGGGTGATTGGGAGATATCGAAACGCATGAAAGTCGTTACCGCGATCTCATTTGGCCTGATGGTGGTTTTGGTTTTCGGTATCGATGTCGGGGTACGGTTGGTACCGCGTAAATAGCGGGATATGGGGAGGATGAAGCGGACACTTTCGTGTGGTCGATATTCGGGACTAATTGAAATTCGGGTTTGAAAGTGCTAACTCAGTTACTGTTCTTTTTGCACTTGAAAGAGTTGTGATAATCGAGACTTGAGTTTCGCTTGGCAGGGACGACGCTTATTGGTTATGCCGCGCTTCACACCCCTTGCCTTTCTTGTTGCTATCTTCGTGTCCACTCTTTCCGCTCAGGAGAACGAAGTTGATCCGTATGAGTGGACAACAGAGACCTACCAGTTTCCGTCGCACGATCTGGTTGTCGGATTTGCCTCGACTGATCGAGGTGCGCTTGTGGCGCCGCCATTGCCCGGCGCGGAGGCCACTGACGAAGAGTTACGCGAGTTTATTCGGAAAAGCAGCAGTATCGCCACCCATTACTTGGAGATAAATGGTCTCTCATTGCCCAAGGGTGCTTTGGTAATCTTTGATCCGGAATCGCTCACCCTTGCGGCCCGCCTGCCGCGGATTGCACAGAGTTCGGTTGCATTCACCGCGGACGCTTTCAGCTCGGAGGCGCCGAGATATCTTTCATTTGATCAAACCATCATCGAGGCTCCAGTGGCCGACCTGCGAAAAGCCATTGCTGAGGCCGGAAAGAGGGCAGATCACACCGACTTGTTGGAAGAATTGGAGCGTGGAGTTGCCGATGGGCGAGGGCGCATCGTTGCTTTTGGTTCCCTTGAGAGTCGCAGTGGTCAACGGGCTAGCGTGGAAGGGGTGGCGAACACCGGGATTCCCGTCGACATCACGATAGATGACGAAGATCGCGTGGAATTTGTCACCGAGGTTCAGCCCGTCGGGCTCGATTGGCCCATTGATGCCCAAATCGGTCCTGATGGGGACATCATTGATGTTAATATCGCTGTCACTTATCATTTCTCGCCGCCAGAAAAACGTGTCGAAGCGATTACGCGGCGAGGAGCCACGACGGTGTCGTCCACGGTGATCGATACCCACATTGCTCGTGTCATCTCTTCTTATACTCTGCGTAGTGGGGCTACCAAGTTACTTGGTGTCTGGACGCCCGAGGGTGTCGAGGGGAAGCCGAAGGCGGAGGTTCTTCAGGCGGCTTTTCTATCCGGCGATGTGGTCACGGTGCTACCGCTTCCGAACGAAAATCTTGCGGGCATGCTTCGTGATCACGGCGACGCGGTTGCGCCCATTCCAGAGGGTGATCCCGAGTTTGAACAGATTGCCGAGGAGATTCCGGAAGGCATGGTGGTCCGGCGTTTTCGAGTGCCTCCGACCTTTCTTTCGAGCGCTGGGGGCGCGGGCGGGGCAAGTGTGGATGATCCTTTTGCTGCTGCGGCGGGCACCCTTCCCATGGAGCCACGCTTCACGATTCAGGCGACGGCCAAGGACATTCTGATGGCTGCCGGCGTTCCCTTCCCGCCGGGAACCTCTGCAAACTACATTAGGAGCACTTCGACCCTGGTTGTTCGGAATACCCCGGAGAACATGCATTTGGTGGAAGCTCTCATCATGTCGATCAGTGCGGAGTCTCCAAAGTCCATTGGCCTCGCGGCCTACATCGTCGAAGCGCCAGCTGAGTGGATGCGGAGTCTGGCAAGGGAAACGCGAACGCTCGCCAACCACGAGAGTGCGTGGAAGGAGATTGAGAGCAATGAGGAAGCGAGGGTGCTGTCCTCTCACTGGATTGAAACGCGCAGTGGCCAGCGGGCGAAGGTAGAGGCAGGCCGTGACTATATTTTCAATGTAGGCGCCGATTTCCGTTCAGGGCGCGTGTCTTCGGGGCCCGACGAATCTGAAAATGATGGCTCTCCCTCGGCCCGCGCCACGGCCAGCGTCGACCCGGGGGTTCGGGAGTTGACCCCGTACCAGGAGACGGAGCATGTGGGCACGCAATTTGAAGTCGATCCCATGGTGGGTCCTGACGGTATCACGGTTGATCTCAATTTTGTGATCAATCGCGATTATGCACCACCTGCCCCATCGCTTGGAGATTCGAAAAAATCGAAAGGTGGCGTCACCGTCGATGTTCCGACGACGACTTTTTATGAGGCCAAAGTGACATCCAGCGTCACCATGCGCTCGGGCATGATTCGGATGGTTGGCCTTTGGCAGCCGGAGGGTGCGGATGGAGCCGATCAAAGCGAAACCCTTCAGGGCGTCTTCATCCGCGCCAACGTCATCAGGCTTGACGAGGAAGAATGAGTAATTCGAGGCCGGCAACGGGTCAATTCACGATCACCTTATTGTCTTTCCCGCGGCCTTTTTGGAGGGCCCAGACTTTGTAGAGGTGGTCGTAGATGACTTGGAGGGCTTCGACGTTGTCGAGGCGGTATTCGGAGGTTTTGGCGTGGGTGGTGGAGGGGTAGTTTTTCACGACCTCGGTCCAGACTTCTTCGGTATCGGTGCGTTCGGTGGTTTTTTCTCCGAGGGACTTGAGGCGGTCGAGGGCGAGTTTACCGATGGCGAGGGGTGATTCTTCGGTGACGGCTTCGATGTAGTAGAAGCGGGCGATGACGGGGCCGCGGGTGCCGACGGTGAGTTCGTAGACGCGCGCGGCGCCATCGACGACGTAGGTGTGCTTGGAGACGGAGGTGATGTCGTTGACGCGCACGACGAAGGTGCCACCGGGGCTTTGGCATTCCCAGAAGCCCTGGGTGCCATCGTCGTCGGAGTCTTCTTCATCGCCGCCGGGAGGCGAGCCGTCCTGAGCGGTGGCGGGAATGGGGGTGGTGAGAGCGGCGGCGAGAGCGAAGCCGGTGAGGAGGAGGGCGAGGGTGAGAGGTGATTTTGTTTTCATGGGGCGATGATGGGGTTGCGGCGTTCGGAAAGCATGATGCGGGCGGGGGCGGCTGTCAAAGTTCGGGTAGGGGTTCGAGGCCGAGTTCCCTGGCGCCTTCGTTGATGGCGCGGGTGAGGTCGCCGGGTTGGTATCCGTAGAGGTCGTCGGGGAGGCCGGGGTTGGCGATTTGGGTGAGGCGCCAGGACCAGGGGTGCCAGCCTTCTTTTTGCCAGGTGAAGGTGAAGGGTTCTTTGAGGCGATGGGCTTCGGCGATGACTTGGCCGGCGATGGGGCTGCCGTGGCCCTGGATGTTGATCGAGGTGGTGTAGGTGGCGTTTTTTGAGGAGGGGATTTCGATGAAGGGGTCGGCGGGGGTGAGGTGGAGGGAGAGGAATTGGCGGCCGACGTCTTTAAGGGCGAGGGTGGCATCGGCGCGGGAGAAGTTCCATTGGTCGCGGTATTGGTTCGAGAGGAGTTTGCCGGCGCGGTCCCATTTTTTGGAGGAGAGGCGATCGAAGAGTTCTTCCTGGTGATGGGCGACCATTTTTTCGTCGGTCCAGCGGAAGGCCATGCTGAAGCCGATGTAGACGAGGGCGACGATGCCGATGACGAGGAGGGTGGCGGGGCGGGTGAGGAACTGGAGGATTGACGCGAGCATCACTCTTTATAGGGTGGGTGGACAAATTCTCGAACCGCCCAGAATTGACAAGAATTTTTAAAGACTTGCGCCGCGAAGCGGCGACGAGGCGAGTGCGCGGCTCATTTTCCGCCTGGCGTTGTTCCCGCTCGCTCTATTGGTTTCAACCAACGCCGCTCACGGCGCCTAGCCAGCCAAAAAATGGGCTCGCGCTGGTCAGCCCGCCAATTTGTCCACACACCCTAGAGGTGGATTGGTGACTGCGGCAAGCGAAGATGGGGAATGGCGATATCGGCCGAACGTGGCGGTCATCTTGGAGCGCGGGGATGGGGCGATTTTTGTGGCGAAGCGGTATGGCTTGGCGGATGCGTGGCAGTTTCCGCAGGGGGGGGTGGATCCGGGGGAGGGGATGGAAGAGGCGTTATATCGGGAGGTGGCGGAGGAAGTGGGGTTGGGGCCGGAGAAGTATGAGGTGCTGGAGCGGCGGGACGGGTATCGATATTTATTTCCCGACGGGCGCTTGAAGCAGGGGTATCACGGGCAGGAGCAGACGTATTTTCGGGGGCGGTTTTTGGGGGAGGACGGGGATATTGATCTGGGGGCGCATGCGAGCGAGGAGTTCGATGCGTTTCAGTGGATCGAGCCGGCGGCGTTTCGGCTGGACTGGGTGCCGGCCTTCAAGCGGGAGGTGTATGCGCGGGTGTTTGCGGATTTTTTCGAGGTGGCGTTGTGAGGATGGGGGTGTCATTGTAGGGCGGGCATGAGGAAGCTGCGGGCGTTTGTTCGAGGAATTGCGAAGGATACGAAGGCGTTTGTCGTCGACAACAACCTTGAGGCGTTTCCGATTCGGGAGTCGTTGAAGCGGTATTCGCTTTGGAAGTTCAGGAAGGATTCGCGGGCGGGGATCAACGTGGCGTTGCTGGCGTTTCCGCAGGGGATGGCGTATGCGGTGATCGCGGGTTTGCCGATTCATTACGGGATTACGTGCGGGGCGGTGGCATCGATCGTGGCGCCTTTGTTATCGGGATCGCGTCACACGATCCTGGGGCCGACGAACGCGACGGCGTTCATGGTGTTCAGTTATTTCGCGGCCTATCCGCATCCGAACAAGGAGCAGGTGATGCCGTTGTTGGTGTTCATGGTGGGGGTGATGTTGGTATTGGGCGCGTATTTTCGGTTTGCGGAGTTGATTCAGTATGTGAGCCGGAGCGTGGTGGTGGGGTATATCACGGGGGCGGCCTTGTTGATCATCGCGAACCAGGCGTCGCATATTTTGGGATTGTATCCGGAGGAGCCGGTGGATGTGGGGGGAGAGGGATTGGGGCAGCCGCGGACGTTTTTTGGGGTGGCGTGGCAGACGGTTCAGTTGGTGCCGAAGACGCACCTGGTGACGTTATTGTTGTCGTTGCTGACCCTGGGGGTGTTCTTGTTATTGAACTGGAAGTTCAAGGGGTGGCCGGTTTTTGCGTTGACGCTGGTGGTGATGTCGGTGGTGGCGGGGGTGGCGAATCAGTGGTTGGGGTCGGTGGATTTCCAGGGGGGGAAGTGGGCGATCGAAACGTTTTCGCCGTTTGCGTTATCGGAGCTGGCGCCGGAGATCCCGCGTTTTAGTGAGGCGGGGATATTGAGTGACATGAGTCAGTTGTTCGGGGTGGCGTTTGCGGTGGCGTTTTTGGCGTCGTTGGAGAATTCGGTGATGTCCAAGACGCTGGCGAGCCGGACGGGGGATCGGCCGGATGTGAACCAGGACATGTTGAGCGTGGGGGCGGCGAACCTGGGGACGGCTTTTTTGAGTGGGATGCCGGCATCGGGGTCATTGACGCGATCGGCGTTGAATTTTGCGAGCGGGGCGGTGACGCCGTTGGCGAGTATTATCAGTGGGGTGTTGTTGATCGGGGGGTTATTGGTGGTGGGGAAATTGGAGCTGATCCGTTTTGTGCCGAAGTGCAGTTTGGCGGTATTGGTGATTTGTATTGCGGCGTCCTTGTTTCACTGGCGGCACATTCGGACCTGTTTATTTGCGACGCGATCGGATGCGGTGGTGTTATTGGTGACCTTTGTTTCGGCGTTAGTGGTTCCGTTGAACATTGCGATTTTTTTGGGGGTTGGGGCTTCGATTGTTTTGTATCTGCGCAAGGCGGCCAAGCCGTATTTGGTGGAGTATGAGTTCAATGAGGACGGGCATTTGGCGGAGGCGGATCAGGGGGGGCGTGCGCATCCGGCGATCTCGATCGTGCACGTGGAGGGGGAGTTATTTTTTGGGGCGGCGGAGTTATTCCGGACGCAGATCCAGCGGATTTGTGAGGACCCGAATTTGCGGGTGATCATATTGCGAATGAAGAATGCGCATCACCTGGATGCGACGAGTGTGATGGCGTTGGAAGATTTGATTGAATTTTTGCGTGGGAAGAACCGGCATTTGATCATGAGCGGGCTCACGAAGGATGTTTACCGGGTAATAAAGCAGTCGGGAATATCGGGTGTGGTGGGGCGGGAGAACATCTTTTTCAACACCTCGAAGAATCCGAATTTATCGACGCGCAATGCGTTGCTTCGGGCGCAGGAGTTGTTAGGCACGAAGGATGCGGAGGTGCGGATTTACTATGATCCGCACAAGGAGTAATGGGAGAGTCGTAATTGGCGGGTGGGGCAAATATCAGGGCGATTTCGTTTCAATTTTGATGGTGGGAGAGGTGTTTTGGGGGGGTGATGTGATTGACAGGGGGAGCGGCAAAAAGGTAGGTTATCCGCTCGCACTAACCGGCGGACGTGTGTAAATTCAGGAGACGGAGTCTCCCCGGCTCCGGTTAAGCCCCTTCAACCATCGTGTATTCCAACGACGAATTTATTCTCGAGCAGCTTCAGGAGTCGGGCCTATTGACGGCGGAGGATGCGGGGGAGGTGCAGGGGGAGGAGAATGCGATTGAGGCGTTGATCCAGCAGGACAAGGTGTCGGAGGAAGCGGTGGCGCAGACGGTGGCGGTCTTGGCGAGCATGGATTTCATCGACTTGGAGAATGTCGAGTTGGATCCGAATGCCTTGGACGCGGTGGACGAGGAGACGGCGCGTCGATACAAGGTGGCGCCGGTGCGATTTGACGAGACGGGGCGATTGACGTTGGCGGTGGCGGATCCTTTGGACATGGAGATGCTGGACAGTTTGCCGCATGTGTTGAAGCACGAGTTTGATCCGATGCATGCGGTTCCGTCGCAGGTGACGAAGTTATTGCAGGAGTATTTCGGATTAAACGGCGACTTGGAGGTGCACGGGCATGAGTCGACGACGGGCGGGGAGGTGGCGGAACTGGATGCGAAGGGTGGAGCCGACGACGCGCCGATCATCAAGATGGTGTCCGATATATTGGCGGAGTCTTTGAGCAGCCGGGCGAGTGACATTCATATTGAGCCGTTGGAGGAATCTGTCCGGGTGCGGTATCGCATTGACGGGGTTCTGCATGAGGCGGCGAATCATCCGCGCAAGCTTTTGTCATCGATCATCGCGCGGGTGAAGATCATGACGGGGACGATGAGTATTGCGGAGAAGCGGTTGCCGCAGGACGGGCGGATTCAGGCGAAGATGGCGGGGAAGGAGATTGATTTGCGGGTATCGACGGTGCCGACGAATCACGGGGAGAGTGTGGTGATGCGGATTTTGGACAAGTCGGCGTTGTTGTTGGGATTGCCGCAGCTGGGATTTTTCAGCGACGACCAGGAGAACTTTGAGAATTTGATCAAGTTGCCGGACGGGATTCTGTTGGTGACGGGGCCGACGGGATCGGGGAAGACGACGACGTTGTATGCGTGTTTGAACACGATCAACAAGCCGGACCGGAAGATTATCACGGTGGAGGATCCGGTGGAGTATCAATTGCCGGGGATCAACCAGGTACAGGTGAAGGAGGACATTGGGATGACGTTTGACGCGGCGTTGCGGTCGATATTGCGTCAGGCGCCGAACATCATCATGATCGGGGAGATTCGGGATTTGGAGACGGCGTCGATTGCGATCAACGCGAGTTTGACGGGTCACTTGGTATTCAGCACGCTGCACACGAATGATGCGCCGGGGGCGGTGGCGCGATTGGGTGACATTGGGGTGAAGCGATTTTTGATTGCGAGCGCGGTGCGATCGATTATTGCGCAGCGCTTGGTGCGGAGTTTGTGTGCGGAGTGCAAGGCGCCTGCGGAGTTAGGGACGACGGAGATGCGTGCGTTGAACATTGACGAATCACAGGCGCTGGAGTCGAACATTATGGGTCCCGGGTCATGCAAGAAATGCGGGGCGGGGTATCGCGGGCGGATGGGAATCTTTGAGATTTTCAACATTGATGACGAGGTGCGTAACATGATCAATGAGAACCTGACGACGCCGCAGTTACGTCGGCGGGCGCGGGAGTTGGGGATGCGGACTTTGCGTGAGGACGGGATTCGGAAGGTGCTGGCGGGGTCGACGTCGGCGCAGGAAGTGATACGGGTGACGATGGGGGACAAAGATTAGCGATAGGGGTAAGCGGACAGATGAATACGGACAATGTATTGGGATTGTTGGTGGGCACGGGATTCCTGACGGATGACCAGGCGGAGGATATTCGTTCGGACATCGCGAATTCGGGCGCATCGGTGATCGATGAGTTGGTAAAGTTTGGGTTGTTTGAGGATCAGGCGCAGTTTTATGCGACGGTGGCGGATCAGTTGGGGTTGGAGCATGTGGACTTGGGTGATTTTGAGCCGCCGAAGGAATTGTTGCCGGTGATTCCGGCGGGGATGGCGCGGTTGCATGGGGCCTTGCCGGTGAGTTTGGATGAGGGAGGGATTACGGTGGCCTTGGTGGATCCGACGGATCCGCAGGTGTTGGAGGAGTTGCGATTTGCCTTGGGCAAGGAGGTGACGGCGGTGGTGGGGGATTCGAACCGGGTGTTGGATTTGATCGACACGAGTTACGGGGCGGATTCGTCGGGCATGGATGAGATTTTGACGCAATTGGGCGACGGGGAGTTTGGGGGGGCGGGCGGGGAGTTGAGTGCGGAGGAATTGGAGAAGGAGGCGAATGCGGCGCCGATTATCCGGTATGTGGATTTGGTGATTTACCAGGCGATCAAGGAGCGGGCGAGCGACATTCATTTTGAGCCCTTTGAGGCGGACTTTAAGATTCGATACCGTGTAGACGGGGCCTTGTATGAGATGGCGCCGCCGCCGGCGCATTTGGAGAGTGCGATCACATCGCGGATCAAGGTGATGGCGAATTTGAACATTGCGGAGCGTCGATTGCCGCAGGACGGCCGGATCATGAAGACGATCCAGGACCGGCAGGTGGACTTGCGGGTGTCGACCCTACCGACGTCTTATGGGGAGAGTGTGGTGTTGCGGGTATTGGATCGCTCCAACGTGGAGATGGACCTGGAGCATTTGGGGATGGAGGCGGAGGTGTATGACGTGATCAACGACACGGTGTTGAAGCCGAACGGGATTTTTATTTGCACGGGGCCGACGGGGGCGGGGAAGACGACGACGTTGTATGCGGCGTTGCGGAAAGTGAACACGATTGATTCGAAGCTTCTGACGGCGGAGGATCCGGTGGAGTATGACATTGAGGGGATCATTCAGGTGCCGGTGAATGAGCGGATAGGATTGAGTTTTGGCCGGATATTGCGTGCCTTTTTGCGGCAGGACCCGGACCGGATATTGGTGGGAGAGATGCGGGATGTGGAGACGGCGCAGATTGCGATTCAGGCGTCGTTAACGGGGCACTTGGTGTTATCGACTTTGCATACGAATGATGCGGCGGGGGCGGTGACGCGGATGACGGACATGGGGGTGGAGCCGTTTTTGGTGGCGGCGACCTTGGAGACGGTATTGGGTCAGCGCTTGATTCGGACGATTTGTGACAGTTGTCGATCGGCGTATGAGCCGAACGAGTCGATGTTGAGTCAGTTGGGGGTGAGCCTGTCGGATTTGGAGGGGAAAGAGTTTTATACGGGGCGAGGGTGTGCGGAGTGCAATAACACGGGGTATCGTGGGCGGAAGGGGTTGTATGAGTTATTGGAGGTGAATGACACGTTGCGGGAGATGATTACGGAGCGGGCGCCGACGGTGAAGTTACGGCACAAGGCGATTGAGTTGGGGATGACGACGTTACGGGAGGATGGATTGAGGAATATTTATGATGGGACGACGACGATTGAGGAGGTGTTGAAGTATACGTAATGACGGGGAGGGTTGTGAGGCCTTTGGAAATGGGGGCTTGCTGGTGGTTGGCGGGCCGTGATAAAAGAATTTTTTGAGAATCGACAAGAGCGGCCCGGAGCCGTAAAGTTGTAAATACAAAGTAAATCAATACACCCCCCTGACGATGGCGAGTTTTGAGTATATTGCGTTGGACGCGAAAGGAGTTGAGACGACGGGAGCGATTGATGCTTCGAGTGAGGCGGATGCGATTGGTCAGTTGAGGAAGTCGGGATTTTATCCGACGAAGGTGGCGGAAGCGGGCAAGGGTGGGATTGGGAAGGCGGCGAAGAAGAAGGGGGCTAAGGGGACGTCGAAGGCGGCGAAGAAGGGGAAGGCGGGGGGACGGATCAAGAGCAAGGTATTGATGATTTTCACCCGGCAGTTGGCGACGTTGATTGATTCGGGATTGCCGTTGTTGCGTGGGTTGACGGTATTGGGGAACCAGGAGCCGAATCCGGTTTTGAAGCGGACGATCAATACATTGGCGGACTCGGTGCAGACGGGGAGTACTTTTTCGGAGAGCCTGGGGCAGCACCCGAAGATTTTTAACAAGCTTTATGTGAACATGGTGAAGGCGGGGGAACTGGGCGGGGTGTTGGAGTTGGTGTTGATTCGATTGGCGGAGTATCAGGAGAAGGCGGAGAAACTGAAGAACCGCATTATCTCGGCGATGGTATATCCGGTGATTGTGATGGCGATTGCGATGGGGATCATGATTTTCCTGATGGTCTATATCGTGCCGAAGTTTGAGGAAATTTTCCGTGATATGTTGCCGGGGAAACCGTTGCCGGCATTGACGGAAGCGGTGGTGGGTTTCAGTCGGACGATTGCGACGAATTTGCCGTGGCTATTGTTGGGGACGGGAGTATTGGTGGCGTTGTTTTTGTTGATTCGTTCGACGAAGGGCGGGCGCCGGGTTTTGGACAAGTTCAAGCTGCATATGCCTTTGTTTGGGCCCATTCAACGCAAGAGTGCGATTGCGCGGTTTACGCGGACCTTGGGGACCTTGGTAACGAGCGGGGTGCCGATTTTGCAGGCTTTGAACATTACGCGGGACACGGCGGGCAACGTGATTATTGCGGAGGCGGTGGACAAGGTGCACTCGAGTGTGAAGGAGGGGGAATCGATTGTATCGCCCTTGGAGGCGAGCAAGGTGTTTCCTCCGATGGTGATCAGTATGGTGGACGTGGGGGAGGAGACGGGGCAGTTGCCGGAGATGCTTTTGAAGATTGCGGAAGTGTATGATGACGAGGTGGACAATGCCGTCGATGCGATGACCTCTTTGCTGGAGCCGATTATGATCGTGCTTTTGGCGATGGTGGTCGGTGTGATTGTGTTGGCGTTGTTTCTGCCGCTGGTGCACATCATTTCCGGACTCAACGAGCAGTAAGAAAAGAAAACCACAAACTCCAAGGAAGATGCACGATACTCAAAGCAATGCGGCTGGGGGGAGTCGTGACGAAAGAAGAAGGCTGCGCGATCGCGCGGGGTGGTCGCGGGCGTTTACGCTGATCGAATTATTGGTGGTGATCGCGATTATTGCGATCCTGGCGGGGTTATCCTTGAAGTTTATCGGGGGCGCGCAGGAGAGTGCGAAGCGGAAAAAGGCGACGGCGCAGCTGGATGCGATCAAGCTGGGGTTGGAGAATTTCCAGATTGATAACGGGGAGTATCCGATCAACGACGGGCAACCCGAGGACGGCGGACCGATTTTGTATCAGGCGTTATCCGGGGACGGGAATAATTTGCTCGGTTTTTACGGGGATTCCGCGTCGTCGTCTGGAAGGATTGGATCATCGGGCGAGGTATATTGGAAGGATATGAACTCGCAGAGTATCGTTGGTTCGAATGGGTCGAGTTCGTATGCGCTGGTTGACCCGTGGGCGAACGCCTATCATTACGTGCGCAAGGGGACGGCGGCGGAGCGGCGGACG
The DNA here is from genome assembly GCA_039028175.1 of Verrucomicrobiota bacterium. GTDB lineage: Bacteria > Verrucomicrobiota > Verrucomicrobiia > Verrucomicrobiales > DEV007 > JBCDBW01. Next base: position 3,113 of record JBCCIR010000088.1, on the reverse strand, counting down.
GGGCAGAAGAATGAGGCGACGTATGATTTGTGGTCGCTGGGGGGTGGGTCCGACGATGAGGAGGGCGAGCCGAAGTGGATTACGAACTGGTGAATTGCCGTGAGAACTGCGTTTACGCTTGTTGAGCTACTCGTAGTGATCGCCGTGCTCGCGATTGTGGCCGCACTATCGGTGAGCTATTTCATATCGAGCAATGACGCGGCAAAGCGGAAGAATGCCAAGGTGCAACTTGCGGCGATTTCGTCCGGCATCGAGAATTTTCATTCTGATCACGGTGATTTTCCGGTGAATAATGGCGGGGCGGCTGATGGGGCGGCGATCATATACCAGGCGTTGTCGGGTGACGGGAACGACAAACTTGGATTCAGCGGCGACGCGGATTCGTCGCAAGGTCGATTGGGCTCGTCCGGCGAAGTTTATTTGCATGACTTGGCTGATCCCAACGGGGGCAGCGTTAAATTGCGAGGTAGCGCAAACGGGATGTACGTCATGGTTGATCCTTGGATGGAGCCGTACCGATATATGCGCAGGGGCACAGCGGCGGAGCGGCGGACGGGACAGAAGAACGAGGCGGCGTTTGATTTGTGGTCGCTGGGGGGTGGGTCCGACGATGAGGAAGGCGAGCCGAAGTGGATTAAGAATTGGTAGTTCGTGAGGCGAGGGGAGCCAGGGTTTCAGGCGGTGACGGGGGGGGAGTTGGTTTTGTGTTTGAGGGCGGCGGTGACGAAGCCGGCGAACATGGGGTGGGGTTGATTGGGTTTGGAGAGGAATTCGGGGTGGAACTGGGAGGCGACGTAGAAGGGGTGGTCGGCGAGTTCGACGATTTCGACGAGGGTGCCATCGGGTGAGGTGCCGGAGACGACGAGGCCGGCGTTTTCCATTTGTTCGCGGTAGTTGAAGTTGAATTCGTAGCGATGGCGGTGGCGTTCGGTGACGGTATCGCTTTTGTAGAGATCGGCGATTTTGGTGCCGGGCTTCAGGTTGCTGATGCAGCCTCCAAGGCGCATGGAGGCGCCTTTTTCGGTGACGTCTTTCTGTTCTTCGAGGAGGCAGATGACGGGGTGCGGGGAATTTGAGGCGAATTCCGAGCTATTGGCGCCTTCGAGGCCGCAGACGTTGCGGGCGAATTCGATGACGGCGATCTGCATACCGAGGCAGAGGCCGAGGTAGGGGACATTGTTTTCCCGGGCGTATTGGGCGGCCATGATTTTGCCTTCGGTACCGCGGTCGCCGAAGCCTCCCGGAATGAGGATGCCGTCGACGTCGGCGAGGTATTTTTCGGCGCCCTGGCTTTCGATATCTTCGGCATCGATACGAACGGGGACGACGCGTGCATCGGCGGCGGCGCCGGCGTGGGTGAGGGCTTCGTAGATGGATTTGTATGCGTCCTGGAGTTCGATGTATTTTCCGACGACGGCGACGCGAATTTCGTGGGTGGGATTGATGAGGCGATCGACGAAGTTATCCCAATTGGTGAAGTCGGGTTCTTTGGTTTCGAGGTTAAAGAGGCGGCAGACGATTTCGTCGAGGTTGTGTTCGTGGAGGCGGAGCGGGAGTTCGTAGATGGTGTGTTCGACGTCGAGTTCTTCGATGACGGCCTCGACGGGGACGTTGCAGTAGAGGGAGATTTTTTCGCGGAGGTCGAGATCGAGGGGGTGTTCGGTGCGGCAGACGACGATTTGTGGTTGGATACCGATTTCGCGGAGTTTGGCGACGCTTTGCTGGGTGGGTTTGGTTTTGAGTTCGCCGGCGGCCTTGATGTAGGGGATGAGGGTGACGTGGAGGAAGATGACGTTTTCCTGGCCGACTTCCTGGGTAAATTGGCGCATGGCCTCGAGGAAGGGGAGGCCTTCGATATCCCCGGTGGTGCCTCCTATTTCGGTGATTATGACGTCGGCGCCGGATTGCTCGCCGACGGTGTAGATGCGATTTTTGATTTCGTCGGTGACGTGGGGGACGACCTGGACGGTTTTGCCGAGGTAGTCGCCGCGGCGTTCTTTTTTGAGGACGTTTTCGTAGACCTGGCCGCTGGTGAGGTTGTTGAAGCGGGTGAGGACGGAGCTGGTGAAGCGTTCGTAGTGTCCGAGGTCGAGGTCGGTTTCGGCGCCGTCGTCGAGGACGTAGACTTCCCCATGTTGGAAGGGGCTCATGGTGCCGGGATCGACGTTGAGGTAGGGATCGAACTTTTGGATGGTGACTTTGAGTCCGCGGTGTTCGAGGAGGGTTCCCAGGGCAGCGGCGGTGAGTCCTTTACCGAGTGAACTGATGACGCCTCCGGTGACGAAGATATATTTCATGAATGCTTGAGCAGCTTGCTGATTTCTTTGGCTTGTTGTGGTGTGTCGACGCCGGGTGAGTCATCGGTGGAGATGAGTACTTTGATGGGGGTGCCGTGTTCGAGGGCGCGGAGTTGTTCGAGGTTTTCGCTTTGCTCGAGGGGGGTAGGTTTCCATCGGATAAAGCGGAGGAGAAAATCGCGGCTAAATCCGTAAATGCCTTGATGCCGGTAGAAGGTCAGATTGGGCACTTTTGAGCGCTGGAATGGGATAATACTTCTGGAGAAATACAATGCCTCGCGGCGATTGTTAAGTACGACTTTTACAATATTTGGATTTTTTAGGTGTCGGGGGTTGGAAATGACGTTGGCGGCGGTGATCATTTCGAGGTTTTGGTCGGTGGTGAGGGCCTGGGCGAGGCGATTGACGAGGCGTCGGCTGATGAGGGGTTCATCGCCCTGGATATTGATGATGTGGGAGAAGCGGGGATGGCGGCGGGCGATTTCGGCGATGCGGTCGGTGCCGCTGGGGTGGGATTTCTTGGTGAGTTCGGCTTCGGCGCCGAAGGCTTGGGCGGTTTTTAGGATGCGTTGGTCATCGGTGGCGATGATGACGTGATCGAGGCCGGAGCAGGGCAGGCAGCGTTCCCAGACGTGTTGGAGGAGGGGTTTGCCGTTGATGGGGTGGAGGGGTTTTCCGGGGAAACGGGAGGAGGCGAAGCGGGCGGGGATGACGCCGAGGACCTGATGTTTTTTACGGGCGGGCATGGTTGAGGTATGTAGGGAAGAGGGTTTGCGTGGGGCGGGGCTGGGTCAAGGGGAAAGGATGGTGAAAGGG
>JBCCIR010000087.1:0-22689 GCA_039028175.1 Verrucomicrobiota bacterium | reverse complement strand
GGGGGGGGGGGGTTGGGCACGCCAAGCGGAACCGCCCAATTCTTCACAGTGTAGTTGGTGTTGCCGATTGAAATTGTTTTGCCGTCTTTGTTCAACAAGCGGCGAAAAGCGTCATTATGAAGGTCGGCGGCCAGTTCGTGGTTTGGGAATTCCAGAGTGGCGACCCAATGAGGTTGTGCGCCTGAGAGTTTATTGTGTCTCATCCGTTTCTGAACCGTCGGGAGTGAAACACTAAAATCACCGGAGTCCTTGTTCGTTGTTTTGGCCATTGATGTGAATGCATCCTCAACTGCACTTTCGAATCGGTCGCGATCGCCTTCAAGGATGGACAACGGATACTTTGAGCTCCTTACGTTCGTGTCGTAAGAAGAAGCAAAGTAGAGGACTTGTGACGGGTAGAGGCGTGGGGTTAGATAAATTTTTAGAATGCCTCCTACAAAGATCAAAATGCCAATGGCGATGAGAGCCTGGCCGAGTTTTGAGGTGGTTGCAGTTTTTCGACGAACATCGTCGGTCAGCATTATGTGAAAATAATCGGGTGAACCGGATGGGTTAAAGTGAATTGTGGTTACAAATCGTACTGAGGCAACGGTATTGCCTCCCATGGATCTAAGAAAACCGCACTGCGATGACTGTGCCGCCACCGGATACCGGCTCGGGTGAAGGTGGACAAGTGTTTTTGCTTTCGCTCTGGCGAGTGTGGTGCACAGTTCGGGACGAGACTTTTTATCATATAGGAAGCAAGAGGACGATGGGCCCTAGATACAGAAGAGACCGTGGCTATGGAAGAGGCAGCTCTGGAGGAATGTGGACGGTCGTCGCCGTGGCGATGGTGCTATTGTTGGTTGGGGGGGGACTATTGGCATACTGGAAGCGTTCCGATCTTGTCAGGATGTTTCGGGCGGACGATGTCTCGGCGCTGGCGGAGCAGGCACGGGAGTATCACGACAAGGGTGAGATGGAAGCGGCTTCTGAGGTCTTGCGGCAAGCGTTCAAAATCGACAGTCGTCATCCCGAGCTGAACCGGGTGGCGGTGGAGGTCATTGGCGAATCGAATCCGAAGGAGGCGATGATCATTTTGCGTGGTATGAGGGCCAGGGGTGATGCGGACCTGGAAGACGAGGTGGCACTGCTTGAGCTTTTAGTCAGAGACAAGCGTCTACAGGAAGCGGCGCAAGTGAGAGACCGGTTATTATCGGAAAGCCCGGATCATTCAGAGGTGAATTACTGGGCGGCGAGGCTCAGCGAGGAGGAGGGTGAACTGGGAGAGTTTGAGAGATTGGTAAGGCGGGCGATTGAGTTGGACGCCAACAACCGGGAAGCGCGGCTTGCCCTAGCGGCGCATCAAATCGGGGCGAGCACGCCTGGAACGGCGGAACAGGGATGGGCAGCGATTGCCGACCTCGCCGATTCTCCCGATGAACTGGGACTGAGAGCGCTCTTGCTGATCAAGGAGCGAGGAAAGCTCAAGGTGGCGGACCAGGAGCGATACCTTGAGCTTTTTAAGCAGCATCCCCTGCGCGGGGCCGAGACGGCGGAAAGTGAGCCGGTCATTGAGGTCCTGGAGTGGGAACTGGCGATTCGGCCATTGGAGGAAGAGGAGATCGTTGAAGATGCATTGGAACGGTGGTCAACCTTGCCGGATGTAGAGCTCAACGATCGTTTGAGCTGGCTCAACCTCAATGGATACGGTCGGTACGTGGAACGGTTTTCCCGGGAGTCTTTAGAACCATCGAATCCTGCGTTTTTGGCTTCTGCCATGGAGACGGCTGTTATGAGCGGCGATCTCGAGGCGGCGAAGGAAAGGCTTAATGCGGCGGCGGCGGCGGGAGAAGCGGAGGAGAAAATTGCGTTTGGGCGGGCGCTGCTGGCGATCGAGGCGGGCGAGAGTGAGGAAGAGATCGCGCACGCGTTCTCGGTGGCATCGTCGATTGCGATCAATAATGGCAAGCCGAACATGGTGGTGCGTGCCGGGAAGTCTGCCTTAGAGCTGAAACAGTATCAGGCTGCGGAAGTGGTCTACCGCTCGCTGATGGAAGTATCGCCGGAAGTGTCGCATCGTGGGTTAGCCGAGGTTGCGGAGGCCAAGGAGGATTTCGACGGGTTGCTTGATCATCTGGAGGCCTTAGCGAGGCTTAACCCTGGTGATTACGAGATGCAGAAGAGGACGGCGTATTTTCAACTTCTTCTGAATCGGCGTTTGGACACGGTGCGGATGACGACGAATCGATTGGAGGCAATGTTGCCCGAAGATTCCTTTGTCGCGTTACTGGCAGCGTTTGCGCAGTATCGAGCCGGCTCGTATGAGCGTGCGCGGGCGCGTTGTGAAGGGATTGATCCTGAGAAACTGGAAGCGGGTCCCCGGGCGGTGATGGCGGTCATCCTCCGGTTTGGGGGGGATCAAGCGGGCGCGGAGGCGCTTGTGGAGGGGATTGGCTTGGACGATCTGGGATTACTGGAGCGTGAGCTTCTTGCGCAGACCAGTCTCGGTGATGGGGCGGGTGGTTCAAGGGCCGTGGAGTGAAAAGCAGGGCCGAGCGTGGCACTAAGTGGCGTTGATGTCTTCGCCGAAGGATTTCCACGTCAAGTTTTCGGTGTCGATTTGGTCGATAGCGTTCGCGATGGAGGTCTGGAGGTCGGGAAGAACATCGGGGCCGGCCTGGTGGAGGGTCAGCGCGAGGGCTTGTATGTCTTCGGGACGGCGGGTGGTGAGGGATTGGAGGTCGGTGGAGATGGTGCCGGTGGCGATGTGGTTGATGCAGCAGCGCCAGGCTTCGGGATTGATTTCTCGGCCGGCGGCCCAGCGTTCGTGGGCGAGGTTGGAGACGGCTTCGGCGAGGGTGGGGTTGGCGCGGTCGTCGAGGCCTTGGATGCGGTAGAGGGGGCGATCGATGAAGAGGGCTTTGAGGACGAGTTGGTTCCAAGCGTCTTCGGGGAAGTGATCTTTGGGGAAGTGATTGTCGAGGGCGATGGCGTCGAAGATATCGACGACGTTGGAACGGGTGGCTTCGCGGGCGAGGGGGACGAGGGCTTCGGGTTCGGGGAGGTGTGGGAAGGTTTGGAGGATGACAACGGCCTCGCGGATGTCGGCGGCGCCGAGGAGGGATTCGAGGGTGGCGAGGTAGGTGTCGCGGGGTTGGGCGGCGAGTTCGAGGAGGAGGATTTGGCGGGCGATCTGGTCGGGGCCGCGGCCGAAGTGGCGGGTGGTGCCGGAGAAGGCGTAGTAGAAGGGGCGGGGGGAGAAGTTCTCGCGGAGGGAATCCAGGGTGGCGTTGAGGGAGGCGAGGGCGTCGGGGGGGGATTCAGATTTTAGGGATGTTAGGAGGTTTGATTGCATCGGCGGGGCGTTTGTTGGCGCGAGAAAATTAACAATTAACAATTAGGAATTAGGAATTTGATTTTGGAGGAACTGGGTCGGGGCCGTGGGGGCCCCAGGGGTGGCATTTGGCGATGCGTTTGAGGGCGAGCCAGGTGCCGGAGACGACGCCGTGCGTTTGGATGGCTTCGATGGCGTATTCCGAGCAGGAGGGGTGGAAGCGGCAAACGGGGCCGCGGTTTACGAAGACGATGAGGGGGGACAAGGTGTATTGGTAGACTTTGATCGGGAGTATGAAGAGGTATTTCACCTGAAGGGGTGTGTTGAATATTGACTATTGAACACGGAATAATGAATGAGGAAGTCGAGGCGGGTGGGTTAGTCGTCGGATTTGGTAGTGAGGGTGCGGTTGGAGATTTCGGATTTTAGGCGGGTAAAGAATTCTTCGGTGGGGATGGGGCCTTCGTCGCCGTTTTGGCGGGAGCGGACGGAGAGGGTGTTGGCTTCGATTTCGTTCTTTCCGAGGACCAAGAGGTAGGGGACTTTGTCGAGTTGGCCGCGGCGGATTTTGGCGCCCATTTTGTCGGAGACATCGTCGACGGAACAGCGGATGCCGGCGGCCTTGTATTGGGCTTCGAGTTCGCGGGCGCGGGGGATTTGGTCGTCGGTGATGGGGATGAAGCGGGCTTGTTCGGGGGCGAGCCAGACGGGGAAGCCGCCGTTGAAGTGTTCGATGAGGACGCCGACGAACCGTTCCATGGAGCCGAAGGGCGCGCGATGGATCATCACGGGGCGATGTTTTTCGTTATCGGCGCCGATGTAGGAGAGGTCGAAGCGTTCGGGGAGATTATAATCGACCTGGACCGTGCCGAGTTGCCATTCGCGACCGATGACGTCTTTGACGACGAAGTCGATCTTGGGTCCGTAGAAGGCGGCTTCGCCTTCTTCTTCGGTGAAGGGGACCTCGAGGTTTTTGGCGGCATCACGGAGGGCGGCTTCGGCTTTGTCCCAATTGGCGGGGTCGCCGGTGTATTTCGAGGAATCGGGATCGCGTAGGCCGATGCGGACGCGGTAGTCGTGCATGCCGATGGTTTTGAAAACGAGTTTCACGAGGTCGAGGCAACCGGCGATTTCGTCGGCGACCTGGTCTTCCGTGCAGAAGAGGTGGGCGTCGTCCTGGGTGAAGCCGCGGACGCGGGTCATGCCGCCGAGTTCGCCGGATTGTTCCCAGCGGTAGACCGTCCCGAATTCTGCGAGGCGGACGGGGAGGTCGCGATAGGAGTGGGGGCGGGCGGCGAAGATTTTGATGTGGTGGGGGCAATTCATCGGCTTGAGGAGGTAGCCGTCGATTTCGCCGTCGTTGAGTTTGTTGGCGAGCTGGGCGCAGGAGCAGCCTTCATCGGCGAGTTCCTTAAGTTGGTCGCGCTCGATGATGGGGGGGTATTGGCTTTCCTGGTAGTAGGGGAAGTGGCCGGAGGTGCGGTAGAGATCGAGTTTACCGATGTGCGGGGTGAAGACCTGGGAGTAGCCTTGCTTGGCGAGTTCTTCGGCGATGAAAGTTTGGAGTTCCTGGCGAACGATGGCGCCGTTGGGCATCCAGAGGACGAGGCCCTGGCCGGCTTCTTCGTCGATGTGGAAGAGGTCGAGTTCGCGGCCGACTTTGCGGTGGTCGCGTTCTTTGGCTTGCTCGAGGCGTTCGAGGTGTTCGTTGAGTTCCGTTTTATTTTTGAAGGCGGTGCCGTAGACGCGTTGGAGTTGGGCGTTATCGGCATCGCCCTTGTAGTATGCGCTGGCGACGGAGAGGAGTTTGTATGCTTTGCAGTTGCCGGTGCGCGGGACGTGGGGACCGGCGCAGAGGTCCCAGAAGTCGCCGTTTTTATAGATGGAGATCGTCTCGTCTTCGGGGATGTCGTTAATGAGATCGATCTTGAAGGTGCTTTCGGCGTCGCGTTCGCCGAGGGAGCCGAGTCGTCCGGCGCGGGCGAGTTCGAGGGCTTCCTCGCGGGGGAGTTCCACGCGTTCGAAGGTTTGGTTTTCCTTCACGATTTTTTTCATCTCGGCCTCGATGGCTTCGAAGTCGTCGGGGGAGAGGCGGTGGTCGAGTTCGACGTCGTAGTAGAAACCGCCTTCGATGGGGGGGCCGTATGCGAACTGGGCGTTGGGCCAGAGTTTGAGGATAGCGGTGGCCATGACGTGCGCGGTGGAGTGGCGCAGGGTGTCGATGGGTGACATTTGGCGTTCGTCGTTCATTCGGCTTGTTTGGAAGGGGAAGATTGTCTCGGAATCTTGGGAAAGTCAAAGGGGCTTGAGGGGGAAGTATTCGGTATTCAGTAATCAGTATTCAGACAGGCGGAGGCGGCAAGATCGAATCGGGGTTCTGGGAACATGCTGGGCCCTTTTGGGCGGACGGCGGACGATCAGGGACGCTCGCCCCTACCGGGTCGTGGGAGAGGGGGCATTTCTGGAAGATGAAAAGCGCGGTCAGGTGCCCGCGCCTCCAGTAGAGACAACGCGCTGCGAGGAATTTGTGTCCAAAAGTGGCGTGGGTGGTGGTAAGAAGGGGTGATGGCTGAGACGATGCAGGCGTTGGTGAAGCGGGAGGCGGGGCGTGGGCTGTGGTTGGAGGAGGCGCCGGTGCCGGAGATTGGGATCAGCGATGTGCTGGTGCGGGTGCTGACGACAGGGATTTGCGGGACGGATTTGCATATTTATCGATGGGACGATTGGGCGGCTAAGACCGTACCGGTGCCGTTGGTGATCGGGCATGAGTTCGTGGGGGAGATCGTGGAGGTGGGGAGCGAAGTGCGTGATTTTTCGGTGGGGGATTTGGTGAGTGGCGAGGGGCACGTGGTGTGTGGGCGGTGCCGGAATTGTCTGGCGGGGCGTCGGCATTTGTGTGCGCACACGGAGGGGGTGGGGGTGCAGCGGCCGGGGGCCTTCGCGGAGTATGTGGCGATGCCGGTGAGTAATTTGTGGAAGCAGGGGGGCGGTATTTCTCAGGAGGTGGCGTCGATTTTTGATCCGTTTGGGAACGCGGTGCATTCGGCGTTGGCGTTTGATGTATTGGGGGAGGATGTGTTGGTGACGGGGGCGGGGCCGATCGGGTGTATGGCGGCGGCGGTGGTGCGGTATGCGGGGGCGCGGCACGTGGTGGTGACCGATGTGAATCCGTATCGATTGGGTTTGGCGTCGCGTTTGGGGGCGACGCGGGTGGTGGATGTGGCGCAGGAGCGCTTGCGGGATGTGCAGAAGGAATTGGGGATGGAGGAGGGATTTGATGTGGGCTTGGAGATGTCGGGTCATCCGTCGGCGTTCAAATCGATGCTGGGCAATTTGTGTCATGGGGGGAAGATGGCGTTGCTGGGGATTCCGGAGGCGCCGATGGAAGTGGATTGGAACGAGGTGATTTTCAATGGGCTGACATTGAAGGGGATTTACGGGCGGGAGATGTATGAGACCTGGTATAAGATGACGATGATGTTGCAGGGGGGCTTGGAGATCGAGGAAGTGATCACGCATCGGTTTGATTTTGATGATTTTGAGGAGGGGTTCGGGGTGATGGAGGAGGGGAAATGCGGGAAGGTGGTATTGGACTGGGCGGGGTGAGTTTTTGGTCCACAGATTACGCAGATTGACGCAGATGATGGATAGTTTTGATGAGTTTATAGAGGGGGAATTGGGGGGGATACGGGAGTTGGGGTTGTGGAAGGGGGAGCGGGTGTTGCAGGGGGCACAGGGGGCGCGGGTGGATGTGCCGGGGCGCGAGGGCGTGTTGAATTTGTGTGCGAACAACTACCTGGGATTGGCGGATCATCCGGAGATTGTGGGGGCGGCGCGGGAGGCGCTTGGGAAGTGGGGGTTCGGGATGGCATCGGTGCGGTTTATCTGTGGGACGCAGGCATTGCACCGGGAGCTGGAGGAGGCGATCAGCGGATTTTTGGGGACGGAAGATACGATCGTGTATTCGTCCTGTTTCGCGGCGGCGGGTGGATTGTTTGCCGCTTTGTTAGGGCCGGAGGATGCGGTGGTGAGCGATGAGTTGAATCACGCGTGTATTATTGACGGGATACGGTTGTGCAAGGCGTCTCGGTATCGGTATGCGAACAACGACATGGGTGATTTGGAGGCGAGGCTGAAGGATGCGCGAGGTGCGGGGGCGCGGCATGTGATGATTGTGACGGACGGGGTATTTTCGATGGATGGCTATGTCGTGAAGCTGAGCGAGATGTGTGATTTGGCGGAGCGGTATGAGGCGTTGGTGGTCGTGGATGATTCGCATGCGGTGGGTTTTGTGGGAGCGGGGGGGCGCGGGACGCCGGAGCAGTGTGAGGTGATGGGCCGCGTGGATATTTTGTTGGGGACATTGGGGAAGGCGTTGAGCGGGGGGAACGGGGGGTATGCGAGCGGGAGCAAGGCGGTGGTGGAGATGTTGCGTCAGCGATCGCGGCCGTATCTGTTTTCGAACTCGATTGCGCCGCCGGTGGCGGCGGCGTCGCTGAAGGCATTGGAGTTGGTGCAGGGGGAAGAGGGGACGCGATTGCGGGAGCGATTGTGGGAGAACACCGCGTATTTCCGGGGGGAGCTGGAGGGATTTGGGTTTGAGTTATTGGAGGCGGAGCATCCGATCGTGGCGGTGATGTTGCACGATGCGAAGGTGGCGGTGGAGATGTCGGAGCGGTTGTTGGAGAAGGGAGTGTATGTGATCGCGTTTTCGTATCCGGTGGTGCCGGAGGGGGAGGCGCGAATTCGGGTGCAGGTGAATGCGTCGCATTCGCGGGACGACTTGGAGTTTGCGGTGCGGTGTTTTGGGGAGGTGAAGACGGAGATGGGAGTGTGATGGGCGCGGGAAATGTTTGGTGTGCGGGCCGGGTTTCTCGTTCGGCGAGGTTCGTCAAGAATTTCAACGTAGGGAATGCGGGGGCTTTTGGAGGCCTGGGGCGATGCCCCAGGTTGGTATATTTCGCGCCTTCAGCGCTTGACGAAGCGGACCCCTCTTCGAGGGGGCGAATTGGATTTGGATTTTTCAAATAGTCAGCTTTGAGCACGGGACGATCATGATGAAGAAAGTATGCCCAGGGATAGTTTTTGTTTATATGGCGGTCAGCGGGATGAGTCTGATGGCGCAAGGACAGGATCATGTGGGTCTTTTGTTAGGGGGAGTGGAAGAACTTGAATTTGGGAAGTCGGTGCCGGGGCAGCTTGAGGTTGGGGGTGCGGCCCTGGGGTTTCTCGTGACGCCCGTGACGGGGGACGTGATTGGCGCGGCGGGTGCGTTGGGGCAGGGGCGGGTCGTGGCATTTGCCCACGGGTCGTTTTTGAAGGGAGGGTTGTTGGAGAACGATTCGGGGGTGCGATTGGTGTCGAATTCGGTGCGTTGGTCGGGGCGAGGGTCGAAGGTGCGGGTGGGAGTTCCCGGGCACATGACCCACTTGAGTGAAGTGTTGGCCAAGGCGGGATTGGAGATTGTGACCTTGGCGCCGCGGGACGTCTCGAAGGAGCGAGTGGATGTGTATTGCATGCTGCCGAATGAGTTTCCCGGTTCGGAGGAGCAGGAGGTGATCCGGGATTTTGTGAGAGCAGGTGGCGGATTGGTATTGGCGACGACGCCTTGGGCCTATGCGAAGGAGTATCCGGAGTTTGAAGTGGATTTTCCGGGGAACCGATTCTTGGAGGGGAGCGGGGTGGTGTTTTTAGGAAAGGGGACGGCGAGGACGGGAGGGACGATGGCGGTTGTGGCGCCGGGGCGGGAGGCGATGTCTGAGGAAGTGGGTGAAGTCGCGGAGTTGGATGTTGCGGCGGTTTTGGCGGCGCGGCGATTGGCGGAGGATGGCGGGAAGATAGGAGAGGGTGAGCGGGAGGATTTGATTGTGGAGTTGCAAGGGGGATTGGAGTTGGAGGGAGAGGAATTGCTGGCGTTTCGGGACGCGATGTTGGCCTTGGACGATGCGATTGGTCCGGTGATTCCGACCTTGGAGGAGCCGGTGAGTGAAGAGAAGGATGCGTTGGCTTTTGCGGTGGTTCGTTTGCAGGGGGAATTGTTGCGGAAGTTGCCGGCTGCGGAGGGGCGGGCGATTGCGGCGGCTGAGGAGTATCCGGGTGGTGTGCCGGGGGATGCGAAGCGGGTGACGGAGATGCTTCGCTTTGATGTGCGTCCGAAGAATGGGATCGGGGGGAGTCCGACGCGGCGATTGGAGAGCACTGGTTTGTATGCGCCGGCAGGGGAGACGATTACGGTGCGGGTGCCGCGTGCGGCGGCGGGGAAAGGATTCGGGGTGAGTGTGGGTGCGTATCACATTCCTTTGTTCGAGCGGAAGGACAAGTGGCAGCGGTATCCGGTCTTGATGCGGGAGTTCAAGTTAGAGGAGGCGGAGACGGCGGTGTCGTTCGGGATGGGGGGATTGATTACGATCGCGGTGCCGCGGGATGCGGGGATGGAAGAGTTAGAGGTGACGATCGAGGGGGCGGTGCGGGCGCCGTTGTTTGAATTGGGAAAGACGTCGGTGGAGGAGTGGCGAGAGACGATTCGCGATTATCCGGCGCCGTGGGCGGAGATTGGGTCGTCGCGGATTGTGTATATGCTACCATCAGAGTTTGTGCGCGACTTGGACAATCCGGACGAGGTGATGGCGTTCTGGACGAAGGCGGTGGATATGTCGGCGGAGTTGCTGGTGATTGATCGAGATGAGATTCGACCGGAGCGGGTATCGGTGGAGCGGCAATTGGCGTTGGGGGCTTTGCATTCGGGGTATCCGATCGGGGCACACATCAAGGGATTCGGGGAGACGGTGACGGATTTGGACGAGCAGAAGCGGTGGGGAATTTTTCATGAGTTGGGGCACAATCATCAGCGGCCGATGTGGTATTTGCCGGGGACGACGGAGACGACGTGCAATCTGTGGTCGGTTTTGTTGTCGGAGGACTTGATGGGGACGGATCGATCGGAGGCGCATCGGGCGATGGGGGAATTGGATCGGCGGCAGCGATTGATGGCGTATGTGAATGGGGGGAAGAAGTTTGAGGAGGATTGGAGTGTGTGGACGGCCTTGGAGATGTATTTGCAGTTACAGGAGGCGTTTGGGTGGGAGGCTTACCGGGAGGTGTTCGACGAATACAACCGGTTGCCGTCGGACGAGCGTCCCAAGGAGCAGCAGGACAAGAATGATCAGTGGATGATACGGTTTTCGAAGGCGGTGGACCGGAATTTGGGGCCGTTTTTTCGGGCTTGGAACATACCGGTGACGGAGGCGGCGTTGGCGGAGGTGTCGGGATTGCCGGAGTGGAAGGAGGATCCGATGGTGCGACATCGGTAAGCTAAAGGAGTCGGGGTGGAGTTGTGAATTTTTTGCAGGGGATTGAGTTAATGGCGGTGATTGCGAACGGGGTGTTCGGGATCATGTTGGCGCGGAGCAAGCGGATGGATTTTGCGGGGGTGTTTTCGGTGGCGTTGATTCTCGCGTTTGGCGGAGGGACCTTGCGTGATTTGTTTTTGGATCGGACGCCTTTGTTTTGGATCGAGAAGGCGCATTACCCTGTGATTATTTTTGTGATTGCGATTGTCACCTCGTTTTTTCCACGCTTGCACGGTGGCTTGGGGCGGCTGCTTTATTTGCCGGACGCCCTGGGATTGGGATTGTTCAGTATCGTGGGGGCGGGGTATGCGCTGGAGGCGGGGACGACGCTGTTTATTGCGGCGTTGTTGGGGGTGGTGACGGGGACCTTCGGGGGTGTGATTGCGGACGTGATTTGCAACGAAGTGCCGTCGCTTTTTCGATCGGCGCCGTTGTATGCGACGTGTTCGTTTGCGGGGTGCTGGGTGTTTTTGTTGTTGGACCGGTATACGAGATTGGGGGAGCCGGTGGTGCTAACGGCGGGGGTGGTGACCGTGGTGACGTTACGGCTGGTGGCGTTGCGCTGGAACTGGCGCTTGCCGGAGCACGAGTGAGCGGGCGGACGCCCCGGGGTCAGTGGGAGCGGCGGCGGCGGAGGAGAAGGGAACTGGCGAGACCGAAGAGGAGGGCCGAGGCGGGTTCAGGGATGGGAGCGGTGCCGAGCGTGACGATTTGGCGGATGGTGAAGGTGGCGGTTTTGTCGAGGATGATCCCGCTTCCATCGATATCGCGGGGCACGTGGATGGCGGCCCAGAGGTCGGAGGTGGTTCCGTTGGCTTGACCGGAGGATGAAGAAGCGGAGTAGCTAAGGGTATCGGGTTTATCGGCGTGTGGGTCGGCATCGTTCTCCCAGTTCACGGTGTCGAATTTACCCGAGGTATCTACGGGGGTGAAGGATGGGGTGGAAGCGGGAATGTAGAACCAGAGGTTGTCGGTTTCGTTTGATTCGGTGAAGCCCGCTCCGATGCCGGTGCCGAGGATCATATCGACGGCCGACCAGTGGGCGCCGGTGTTATTGGTGATGGATTTGTCGAGGCCGATGGTCATTTCTTGTGGCAATTGGCCAAAATCGAAGCCGACGTCGCGAATTTGGATTTCGATATCGAAGACGAGGGTGTTCACCGCATTCTCGCTGACATTGAGATGGGGGATACCGAACTTGCCATCGTTTGCGTTGTCCCAAGACTGGGAGGTGATGCTCCAGGCGGAGGGGGTGGAGTCGGTGACCTCGATGATTTCGATGGCTGCCCGAGAAGAGTCGGGGAACAAGGATACGGCGAGTGCGATGGATGCCAGCGCGTTGAGTTTTGATGCCTCCCAGATTTTTTTGATCATTTATCTCCCAGAAATTGAGCGGTGCGGGGTGTGGGGGCGGACCCGCGGGTGCTCTCGAATTATTGTATTTATTAAAAGCTAGAGAGTTTCCGGGGTGGGGGTCAATGCAAAAACGGTGGCGGGCATGGGGAGGGGCTTGGCAGGGGGGTCCGGGGGCGGGTAGGGTATTTGGCATGATTAAGTTTTTGCATACGCGGATACGGGTCAGTGATTTGGCCAAGACGATTGAATTTTATGAGAAGCTGGGCTTTGAGTGCACGCGGCGGACGGACAAATCGCCGGCGGGGAACGAGCTGGCGTTTATGGAGCTGGCGGGGAACGAGCATTTTCTGGAGTTGTGTTATTCGCCGGAGTTCGAGGTGGCGTTTCCCGAGGACTTGATGCACACGGCGGTGGGGGTGGAGAATATTATCGAGTATTGCGGGGACTTGGAGGGGAAGGGGATTGAGATTTGGCCGGACGGCTGGCGGGAGAAGTTTGCGGAAGAGGGCGCGCGGCCGATGGCGTTTGTGACGGATCCGGACGGGTATGAGGTGGAGATATTGCAGGTGTGACTTGTTGCCTGCAGAATGCTCAGATTGATCCCGCTGCCGCGGGGGTGGGTTTTTGTTTTTTTAGATTGTGGTTCATTGCGTGAAAGCTTTTTGAGGGATCAAGGCTCTCATGGGGACGGAGTTTTATGCGGGCGGGGATATTTTATTTACTGACGGTGTTGGTGATCGCGGTTTACGGGGGGGAGGTGTGTCCCTTTGTGGACAGTATGGGGATTGTGAAGTGGTTGGGGGTGTTGGTGCCGGTGTTTGCGGCGGGATTTCTGTTGAGGTGGTGGTTGTTTCCTCGATGGCTTGCGAAAGTGGAGGCGTTGCGGAAGCCGCTGGTTCAGTTTCGTTTGGAATTCGGGTGGTTCCTGGCGATGGGATTGGTGATCGCGCTGACCAATCTGGCGTTTTTTGCGTTTCCGTTCATGAGCGGGGTATTTGTGACGGTGGGAATTGTGTCGCTTGGCTTATTTGCGGCGATTGATTTGGCTTTGGAGCGGGAGCGGCGATTGGCGGGGGAATTGCTGGCGGGCGGGGAGGAGCAGCCGGTGATAGCGGGATCGTTTGCGCCGTTTTCGAAGCAGATGTCGGCATTCGCGGTGGCTTGTGTGTTGGTGGTGGCACTGGATGTGATTTTGATCTTACGGAGCGACCTGGCTTGGATTGAGTCGGCGGGGACGGAGGGGTTCGAAGTGGCGGGGCAGGTAGTGTTTTTGGAAGTGGGAATCGTATTCTTGGTGGTGTTGGGATTGGTGCTGAACCTGGTATTTTCGTTTTCGCGAAACTTGAAGTTGGTGTTGGAGAATCAGACGGCGGTGTTGCGGCGGGTGAGCGGCGGAGAGTTGGAGGGGCGGGTGCCGGTGTTTACGCGCAACGAGTTTGGCGTGATCGCGCGATACACGAACGAGATGATTGATGGTTTGAAGGAGCGGGATCGGATCAAGAATGTGTTTGGGAAATTTGTGAGCCCGCAGGTGGCGGAGCGATTGCTGGACGAGGAGGGGAGCGGAGTGAAGCTGGGGGGCAGCCGTCATCATGTGGCGATCTTGATGTCGGACATTCGATCATTCACGACGCGGACGGAGGGGAGTGATCCGGAGGAGGTGGTGAAGGATTTGAACCGGTATTTTTCCGAGATGGTGGCGATTGTGCACGCGCACGGGGGGGTGGTGGACAAATTTATCGGGGACGGGTTGTTGGCGGTGTTTGGGTTGGATGCTCCGGAGGGAGCGGAGCGAATGGCGGTGGCGGCCGGGGAGGAGATGGTGGCGCGGGTGAAGGAGATCGAGGGGGATTTATCGGCGCCGATGGAGATCGGGGTGGGGGTGCATTCGGGTGAGGTGGTGGTGGGGAATATCGGGGCGCCGGATCGATTTGAGTTTACGGTGATCGGCGATGCCGTGAACACGGCGGCGCGATTGGAATCGATGTGCAAGCCGTTGGGGGTATCAATTGCCTTTTCGGAAGCGGTGAAGCGGAAGTTAGGGGAGGCGGGGGAGAAGTGGCGGAGTTTGGGGGCGCATGGGTTGAAGGGGAAGGCGGAGGCGGTGGAAGTGTTCGGGGCGGGGTGATGGTCAGGTGAGGCCGGCGACTTTTACGAAGAGGTAGTAGGCGGCGAAGCCGGCGATCACGAAGACGAGGATGTCGAGGATGAGGTTGCTTTTGGCGGGCATGTCTTGTTCTTCTTTTTCGCTGGCGATGAGTTTTTGCAGGTGGCGGAAGCGGATGGTGGCGCCGATGATGATGAGGATGCCCACTCCGATGATGGCGAGTCCGGTGACTTGTCCTTCGAAAGAGGGGCGGAGGGCTTTTTCGTCGGCGGGGACGGTATGGGCGAATTCGTCGAAAAAGATATCGAGTTTTTCGATGGCGAATCCGAGGAGGAGGATGGCGATGGCGGTGCGGACCCATGCGAGGTAGGTGCGTTCGTTGGCGGCGTAGTCGGTGAAGCGTTTGATCATGGCTTTAAGGGGGTTGTATTGGGGCGGAGGGGGGGACGCTTTATGAAGTCACATCGATCGGCGGGGGATCAATTCTGAAAGTGGGGTTGATGTCTGAAAACGAGAAGGCCGGGCTGCCTTTCGGCGGGCCCGGCCTTTTGTTTTGGGGGAGGAAAGGAGTTGATTATTTCAGGGGGGCGAGTCCGAGGGGGACGTTGAATTTTTCGCACCACAGCCAGACTTCGTCGTACTTGGTGGGGTCGATATTTTTTGGGAGGGTGTAGGTTTGGGCGCCTTCGTTCTTGGTGAGCTTGGTAAAGAGTGTGTCTTTTTTGTAACCGCCTTTGCCGAAGGCGAGTTTGGGATCGGGGGCGCCGTCGAATTTGAAATCGCCCCCGAGTTTGAGGACGTATCCGGCGTCGGTTTTCTCGACGGTAACAGTGCCGGAGGTTTCGTGATCGCTTTTCCCCGTGAAGGTGCCGGTGCCGACGACGTGATCGTCAGCGAAGGCAGAGGTGGCGCCGAATGCGGCGATCAGGGCGAATATGGCAAGTGGTTTTGCTTTCATGGTGTCTGATTATCTGATGGGTTCGTAATGAGTTATTTGATGTTGGGGGTAGGTGAGGGGGGGCGGAGAAACCTTACGAAGATTTTTTTAATTTTGTTGGTGTAAGAATTGGGAGAAAACACTCACACAGGGGGATACATGAGCGAGGAGGAATTGAATTGGCACAAGGTATTGGGCCCGGAGGGGCTGGATGAGGGGCGGGTGACGACGGTGACGGCGGGGACGCAATCGATTGCTTTATCGCGTTTCCGGGGGCGATATGGTGCGGTGGACAATGCCTGTCCGCACCAGGGCGGGCCAGTGGGGGAGGGATCGATCGAGGAGGGGGTGGAGGATCAGTGTTGGTTGCGTTGTCCCTGGCATGGGTGGGATTTTGATCCGCTGACGGGTCAATCGCCGGGGGGACATGGGGACGGGCTGGCGACCTTTCCGGTGGAGGAGCGTGAGGATGGGATCTATGTGGCGGTGGCGGCGGAGCCGGCGCATGAGCGGACGTATACCGACGTGATGGCGGAGACCTTGGTGAATTGGGGTGTGAAGCATGTTTGGGGGATGGTGGGGCATTCGAATTTAGGGATGGCGGATGCGTTGCGGCGGCGGGAGGCGGACGGTGAGATTTCGTTTTACGGGATTCGGCATGAGGGGGGCGGCTTCGTTCGCGTGTTCGGCGTATGCGAAGTTGACGGGGCGGCCGTCGGCTTGTTTTACGATTGCGGGGCCGGGCGCGACGAACCTGATGACGGGGCTTTATGATGCGAAGGTGGATCGGGCGCCGGTGTTGGCTTTGACGGGGCAGGTGAACACACAAGTGTTAGGGCCGGGGGCGTTCCAGGAAGTACATTTGCAGGGGGCGTTCCAAGATGTGTCCGTTTTCAATCACGTCGTCCTGGAGGAGAGCAAGCCGGGGGAGATGGTATCGCTGGCGTTGAAGAACGCGATCTTGCAGCGGAATGTGGCGACCTTGATTTTGCCGGACGAGATGCAGACTGTGCCGGCGGGGGATCACCGAGCGGGATCGCCGGAGGGACGGGTGGCGGCGTTGAATGTGTCGCCGCCGCGGGAGGCGTTGGACGAGGCGGTGGAGAAGATTCGCGGGGCGAAGCGGCCCTTTATAGTGGTGGGGCACGGGGCGCGCTATGACATGGAGGGGGTGACGGCCCTGGCGGAGGCGTTGCAGGCGCCGGTGTGCACGACATTCAAGGGGAAAGGGTTGATTTCTGATTCGCATCCGATGGGTTGCGGGGTATTGGGGCGGAGCGGGACGCCGATTGCGAGTTGGTTTATGAACGAGTGCGACTTGTTGATCGCGATCGGGGCGAGTTTTTCGAATCACACGGGGATCGCGCCTTACAAGCCGATTATTCAGATCGATTTTGATCCGATGGCTTTGGGGAAATTTCATTCGGTGGATGTCCCGGTGCTGGGAGAGATTGGGGTGACGGTGGCGGCTTTGGCGGAGGCGTTTCCGGACAGGGTAGAGCGGTCCGGGATGGCGGAGGAAGTGGCGGAGCGTTGGCGGATTTGGCGGGCGGAGAAGGAGAGTCGTTTGTGTGATGACCAGGGGGAGGGCGTGAATTCGGCTTCGGTTTTTGCGGCGATGAACGCGGTGGTGGATGAGGACGCGATCATTGCGGTGGATGTGGGGAACAACACCTATAGTTTTGGTCGTTATTTTGAGGCGAGTGGGAAGCAGGCGGTTTTGATGTCGGGGTATTTGGGGTCGATCGGGTTTGGGTATCCGGCGGCGATGGGGGCGTGGTCGGCGACGCGGGAGGCGGGGACGCCGTGGGAGGGGCGGGCGGTGTGGTGTGTGTCCGGGGACGGGGGATTTGGTCAGTATATGGCGGAGATTCTGACCGCGGTGAAGTATGGGATGAACATCACGCATGTGTTGTTGAACAACGCGGAGTTGGGGAAGATATCGAAGGAGCAGCGGGCGGGGGAATTTGAGGTATGGAAGACGGGGTTACATAATCCGAGTTTTGCGGAGTATGCGGGGATTTGCGGGGCGATGGGGATACGAGTGGAGAAGGCGGAAGAGTTGGAGGGGGCAATGCGGGAGGCGCGGGCGTATGAGGGGCCGGCGATGGTTGAGGTGATGACGGATGTTTCTTTGATTTAGTTTTTTAACCGCAGATTACGCAGATTGTATTCCGCTACCGCGGGATTCTATGGAGAGAGAGTATTATGGTTGAGATTGTGTTGGGGCTATTGGGAGTTTACCTCGGGGTGGGGATTTTATTTGGGGTGGGGTTTGCTTTTTTTGGGGGGGCGAAGGCGTTGGATGAATCGGCGGTGGAGGGGACTTGGGGGTTCAAGCTTTTGATTATTCCGGGGGCGGCGGCGTTTTGGCCTCTGTTGTTGAAGCGTTGGGTGAAAGGGGAAGGGAAGCCGGTGGAGCGGAGTGCTCATCGGGGTGGGCGGAGAAGTATTCAGTAGTCCGTATTCGGTAATCAGAGTTTTTTGTTATGCAGCGCTATCAGAGAAGCAGGCATCGGGTGGTGTGGATGATTGTGGGGGTGGTGGTTGGCGTGATGATGATTTGGGGACTGTTGGGACGGAAGGGGATTCCGGTGGTGGAGGAAGTGCCGGTTGAGATGGGGGAAGTGGAGGTTGAGCAAGAGGAGGTTATCGAGAGATGAGTGTGTCGTATCAAGCGGTGGGTTGGAACGGGTTTAAGAAGCGTTACGACTTGGTCTTGTGGGGCGGGATTGTGGGGTATTTGGCGGTGTTCATGGGAGGGAGCCTGGCATTGAATCCGGCGGCGACGGTGGAGATCATGATGATTCGCGCGTTTGGGACGGCGGCGATGTTATTGCTGCATGTGATCTTGTGCGTGGGGCCGTTGGCGCGGCTGGACCGGCGGTGGTTGCCGCTGCTTTACAACCGGCGGCACCTTGGGGTGTCGATGTTTTTGTTGGCCTTGATTCATGCGGCGTTGGTGATCGTGACCTACCACGTGGGGGCGGACATGAATCCGTTCGTGAGTATTTTCGAGAGTGATGCGGGTGTGACGTTGGGGACCTTTCCGTTTCAGGCGGCAGGGTTTTTTGCCTTGGTGATTTTATTTTTGATGGCGGCGACCAGTCATGATTTCTGGCTGGCGAACCTGACGGCTCCGGTTTGGAAGTCGCTGCACATGCTGGTGTATGTGGCGTATGGGTTGCTGGTGGTGCACGTGGTGTTCGGGGTGTTGCAGACGGAGGTGAGTGCGGTTTATGGGGGATTGATGGGCGTGGGGTTTGTTTTGGTTGTGGGTTTGCATTTGGCGGCGGGCTTTCGGGAACGGGCGGGAGATCGCGAACGGAGTGGAGAGGTTGAGGATGGGTTTGTGGATGTGTGTGGGGTGGATGAGATCGAGGAGAATCGGGCGAAAGTGGTTTGTTTATCGGGGGAGCGGGTGGCGGTGTTTCGGTATGACGGGGGGAAGGTGTCGGCAGTGTCGAATGTGTGTCAGCACCAGAACGGGCCGCTGGGGGAAGGGAAGTTTGTGGACGGGTGTATCACCTGTCCTTGGCATGGGTTTCAGTATGTGCCGGAGACGGGTAAGTCGCCGGCGCCGTTTACGGAGGAGATCCCGACTTTCAATGTGAAGGTGGTTGGGGGGCGGGTTTTCGTAGATCCGCAACCAAACGCTGCCGGTACGGAGGTTAAGGCGGCCCAGATATAGCCCGCAGATTGCGCAGATTGGCGCAGATTTTTTATGAGTGACCAGGAAGAATTTTTTATTGGATGGCACCAGCGTGACACTGGACCCAGATGCGCAAGCGTGCCGCTTGTCCCGAACTTGGCGCGAGAGGCAATGAATCATGAGTGACCAGGAAGAGTTTTTTATTGGATGGCAAGGACGGGCGCCCGGGAGATTGCGGGGGTTTTTGTGGAAGGGGGCGGTGGGGTTACTGGTGTTGGGGGTAGTGTTGGGGGCGATGTTGGCGGTGCTGCAGGGGACGATGGGGCGGGCTTATTTTGAGTTCGGGAACGTGAAGTCGTTTTCCGGGGTGCTATTGAAGGAACCGGTGCCGATGCTGGTGGCGGATGAGCCGGATGAGGCGAGTGGGGCGTGGATTTATTACCTGGTGAATCCCTTGAAGTGGGGATTCGATCCGGAGGAGGCGGAGAAGTTGAATTTGAAGCGAGTGGAGTTGGAAGGGACGCTGATTTTTCGTGAGGACGAGTCGGGTGTGAGCCAAGCGATGATCGAGGTATCAAGCGCGACGCTTGATCCAAATGGGGCGGCGGGGCAGCCGCTGTTGGAATCGACACCGTTGGGAGAGATGACGTTGCGGGGGGAGATAGTGGACAGCAAGTGTTACCTGGGGGTGATGAATCCGGGAGAGGGTAAGCCGCACCGGGCCTGTGCGATCCGGTGTATCAGCGGGGGGATTCCGCCGGTGTTATTGGTCCGGGACGAGGCAGGGCGGGCGAATTATTTTGTCGTGGTGGATGAGAACGGGGGCGCGGTGAACGAGGCGGTATTGGATTTGGTGGCGTTGCCGGTTGAGGTGACGGGGGAGGTGGTTCAGTTAGGGGACCGATTGGTGTTGAAGGCGCCGGTATCGGCGTATCGTTTGACGGAGTGAAGCGGCGATGAAGGTATCGATGATATCGGCGATGGCGACGGGGCGTGTGATCGGGACGGGGTCGGGGGGGATTCCGTGGCGATTGCCGCGAGACAGTGCGCATTTTCGGGGGTATACGCAGGGGAAGCATATGTTGCTGGGGCGGACGACCTTTGAGGAGATGGACGGATGGTTTACGACGCAGGTGCCGGTGGTGTTGACGCGGAATGCTGAGTATGAGGTGGCGGTGCCGGGGGGTGGGGTGGCTTTGGATGTGGAGTCGGCGATTCGCTATGCGGATGAGGCGGGTGCGGCGGAGTTGGTGGTAAGCGGGGGTGCGAGTGTGTATGCGGCGGCGTTGGCGCATGCGGATGAGTTGGTGTTGACCTTTGTGGATGCGGAGGTGGAGGGGGGCGCGTTTTTTCCGGACTGGGAAGCGAATGGGGAGTGGGAGGAGGTGTCGCGGGAGGCGTATGGAGCGGATGAGGAGAATGAGTATGGGATGAGCTTTGTCGTTTTGCGACGTGTGTGAGCGAGTTCTTTGGGATCGGGGAAGTGTATTGAGTTAAAGAGAAGGAGAGTCGAGATGAAGCATTATGTGATGTCAGGAATGGAGGCGGCGTTTGTGTCTATAGAAGCGCTGGGGGTGATCGTGATTGTGATTGGCGTCCTGTGGGGAGTGGTGGGCTGGCTTCGGGATCGATTGCGAGAGGGCGTCACGGCGGACGATCTGTTTCAGCAATTTCGCCTTCGGATGGGGCGGGCGCTATTGTTGGGGTTGGAGATGTTGGTGGCAGCGGACGTGATTCGGACGGTGGCGATCGAGCCGACGCTTGCGAATGCGGCGTTGCTCGGGGTGGTCGTCTTGATCCGCACCTTCATCAGTTGGACGCTGGTGTTGGAGTTGGAGAGTCGGTGGCCTTGGCAGGCCAAGAGAGAGGGGTGACTGTGAGATTGCGACGAGAGCCATGGAGCCGGGAAGTTAGGGTTCAGGACGTGAGGTAGGGTTAGTCCTCGCTTCGCTCGGAGGCTCGACAGGGACTTCTCGCCCCACCTTCGTCAATGGTCGCTTTGGGGGATTCTGGGGACTTGCTAGAGCGACCGGCGTTGGGAGGGGGAGAGCCAGGATTGGGCTTTTTGGGGGTTGGTGCGGGCGAAGGCGTTGAGTTTGGTGAGTTGGATGGGATTGAGGGAGGGGAGGCCGGCGAAGGGGGTCCCGGGGAGTTGGCGTTTTTGGTCGGATGCTTTTGCGGGGCGGTATTCTTTGGTGAGCGGGGCGCTGGGGAGGGAGGATTTAGCGGAGGTGATTTTTTGTTGGGAATCGGTGGTGGTGTAGACTTTGTCGGCGCAGCGGAAGGCGGCGGCTTGATTGAGGAGGTGATCGAAGGGGATGACGGCGGGGTCGTAGAAGACTCGGGTGACTTCGCGGCCGTCGAACCATCCGGCTTCGGTGTAGACGACCCCGTCGAGTCCGCCGAGTTTTTGTTCGCCGGTCCAGAAGCAGAACATGGCGAAGGCGGCTTGTTCGAGCGTGGCGTCGTTGGGGTGAAGTGAGAGGGAGCGGAGGTATTGGGGGACGGGGCGATTTTGTTTCTGGAGGGTTTCGATCATGCGGGTGGCGAGGGCGGGTGTTGTCCAGATGCGATCTTTGCGGGGGATGATGTCTTTGGCGTCATGATCGAGGAAGCGGACGACCTGATAGTTCCAGGCGGGTTCATTGAAGCGTTTCAGAATTTCGGGATCGGGGCCGGTGTTGCGGTTGTTGTAGACGAGGACGGGGACGAATTCGTTTTCGATGGCTTCGACGAGGAGGGGTTGGCTCAAGACTTCTTTTCCGAATTGCTGGCAGCCGGCGCAGCCGGGAATTTCCTGGAAGAGGAGGAACACGGGTTTGCCGGTTTTCTTGGATTGGGCGAAGGCGGCGTCGAGGTCGCGGGACCAGGTGACGGTGCCGGCTTCGACTGGGTTTGGGTTGGCCCGGGTGGCGGGCGACGAGAGCGTGAGGGCGGCCAAGGCGAGGGTGATGATCGTGGGGCGTGGGGTACTCATGGGGGTAGGAGCCTTTGGCGGGGTGATTTCTTACAAGGAAGCGTCTTTTTTCGAAAAGGGCACGTAAGTTTTCTCGTAATTGGCGCACGAAGAGGGGCAGGATCGGGTTCGTTTTGAATTTGTTATGAAGAAGCATCGTGTTGCGACATTGGAGGAGATACCGGAGCGGGAGCCGTATGGGATATTTGTGGAGAATGTGGATTTGGTGATCGTGCGGGAGGGTGAGGAATTATCGGCGTTGTATGGTCGTTGTTTGCATCGGGGGGCGTTGTTGTCGGACGGGAAGGTGGTGGGGGACGATTTGATTTGCGGGGTGCATGGGTGGGATTTTCGGTGGCGGGGCGGGGTGAGTGCCTACAACAATTCGGAGCGGTTGCCTGAGTTTTCGATTTGGGTGGAGGACGGGGCTGTTTTCGTGGATGCAGATGAGGTGAAGGCGTGGGAGCGGGAGCATCCGCAGCCTTTTGATCGGGAGGGGTATTTGGGTCAGTATGCGGACACGCATCCGATTCCGCCGGAGGACAAGGTGGGGGAGATTCAGCACTTGGCGAAGTTTGGTTTGGAGCGGTGGGGGCATCATGGGCCGAGTGCGGCGATGGGGGTGGAGCGGACGGAACTGCCGCGGTGGGATGACATTCAGATTTTGACGGCGCAGGTGCACAAGCTGCCGTTGTTTGACGATGCGGAGGTGGCCACGGAGTTGGTGGTGGGGCCGAAAGCGGCGAAGCCGTTGCGTTTGGAGATTCCTTTGTTTGTGAGTGATATGAGTTTTGGGGCTTTGTCGGAGGAAGCGAAGGTATCTTTGGCGCGCGGGGCGGAGATGGCGGGGACGGGGATATGTTCCGGGGAAGGGGGGATGTTGCCGGACGAGCAGGCGGAGAGCTCTCGGTATTTTTATGAGTTGGCGAGTGCGCAATTTGGATACAGCGAGGACAAATTGGAGAAGGTGCAGGCCTTTCATTTCAAGGGTGGGCAGGGAGCGAAGACGGGGACGG
>JBCCIR010000086.1:0-23269 GCA_039028175.1 Verrucomicrobiota bacterium | reverse complement strand
GGGGGGGGGGGGGCCCTGGGGTGGGGGGGTATTTGGTGGTGCTGGCCGCGGGGGCGGCGGGGGGGGGGGGGGGGTGGGTTGGGGGCAAGGGGCAGAGCGCGGACGCGGTGGCGGGGGGACTTATGGGGTTCGACTTTGACTTGGGCCGAGTCTACGTCGATGAGGGTCGATTTGAGCTAGCGGTGACGGGATTGCCGAAGGCCTCGGGGACGATTGATTTTGAGAGTGCGCGGTTGCATTTAAAGGCGGGCAAGCTGGAGATGGA
Organism: Verrucomicrobiota bacterium; assembly: GCA_039028175.1. Lineage (GTDB taxonomy): Bacteria > Verrucomicrobiota > Verrucomicrobiia > Verrucomicrobiales > DEV007 > JBCDBW01. The sequence goes on along the minus strand of JBCCIR010000086.1, from coordinate 23,004 downwards.
AGAGGCGCATCATGTGTTGTTATGGGATTTCGAGATGACGGGTGAGGACGGGATGTTGGTGCGATTGCCTGAGGTAGAGTGCGTGGCATCGATTGCGGGTGAAGTTGCGAATGGCGGGGAAGTGCGCGGTGTGCGATTGGTATCGCCCGAGATCGTGTTGAGTCAGGCTGACGTTCTCAGGTTAGCTGAGTTTTCAGAGCGTTGGCGAGGCGAGGGTGGCGACGAGGCGGGGGCGGGGCCTTGGGAGTTGCGGGCGTTTTCGATCGTGGATGGGACGATTGATCTTCGGGGGAGTTGGGATTTGGAAGAAGCCGCGTGGCCGGATGTGGCGATGGAGATTGATGTGGATTTGGGTGGTTTGCGTTGGGGAGAGGGCGGGTTGGAGTCCGATGGCGGTCAGGAAGTGGCGATCCGGGATTTGGCGGTGCGGGCGGGTGGCGAGAGTAGTGAGGCGGAATTGGTTGGGGTTTCGACTTTGGAAGTGGCGTTTGATTTGGATCGGGTGTTGGGCGAAGGCGTGGTGGATCGGTTGCGGGTATCGGATGTGGCGGTGGAATTCGAGCGTGAGAGTGTGGTGCGACTGGAGCCTTGGGTGGGATTGGTCTTGGCGGGGATGGAGGGTAGCGAGGCGGATGATAGGGTTGCGGGAGACGGCGGGAGCGAGCGCATCTTGCGGGTGGATGATTTGGAGGTTCGCGGGGGACAATTGTATGCGGATGGGGCGGGCTGGGATGCGGCGTTGCCGCGGGTGGAGGGGGTGTTTGAGTTGGGCGTGCGGGAAGCGGTTGGGGAGGGGGCGTATCGCTTGGATATTGGGGACATTCGCGTGAGTGCGGCCTTGAACGAGGGCGAGCGGGCATTCTTGGTGGATGGCGCCTCGGTGGTGGTGGATGTGACGGCGCGTCGCGTGCAGGAAGAGCGGGCGATTGATTTTGTGGGGGTGGAAGGCGTTCGTTTTGAAGTGGGGCCGGTGTTGACGGAGGTGGTGGATGCGGTGCGGGGGTTGGTATTGGGGGAAGAGGAGGAGGCGGTGGAAGAAGCGGTGGAGGAGGAGCGGGAGATTTCGGTGGCTGACCCGGGAGAGCGGCGGTGGCGGATCGACGCCTTGAGTTTGTCTCGTAGTGAAGTGTTAGTGGAGGATTTGGTGCCGGGGTTACCGGTGGTGAGTTTCCAGGTGCAGACAGATCGTCCGCTCGAGAACATTTATTTGGACGGGCAGCAGACCGAGAACGAGGAGATTTCCCAGCGGTTGGAACTGATTGGTTTGCGGGTGGTATCGCCGCTGAATCCGTTGTTAACGGTTGCGGATTTGCGGACGATCTTTGTCGAGTTCACGTTGAACGGGCTTTTGAACCAGGAGATTGAAGTGGTGGAGGTATTGAATCCGCAGGTGTACGTGGGGCAGCACCTGTTTTGGTATGTGGATCATTACCGGTCCTTGTTCAAGGGCGAGCCGGAGACGGAGGAGACGGAAGAAGCGGGCGAGGTGGATGTGGAGATTGAGGAGCCTGAAGTGGCAGGAGTGGGGATTCCGGGGTGGAACATCAAGTCGCTGGGCGTTTACAACGGCAAGCTGGTATTTGCGCCGAAGGGGTATCCGGTGGGGGAGAATCCGTTTCCATTCAGTGTGACGAGCAGTTTGGTGGATGGGGAAGTGGATTTAGAGCTGACAATTCCGAAGGGGGATTACGTGTATCCGACCTTGCAGTTGGAATTGGTGGGGTTGAGTGGGTCGGTTCATTTCAATTTGCCGGCGCGGACGGTGAACAACAATTTGGTGGAGACGTTATCGGTGGAGAAAATGCGGTTTCGGAAGTGGGAAGCGGACAATGTTTTTGTGACGATGACCTATGATGAGACGGGAGTGTATACGCAATTTGGAGGGGATGCCTATGCGGGGTATATCAATGGGGCGGCGAATGTTTACATTGGGGAGCCCTACAAATGGGACGGGTGGGTATCGGGTGTGGACGTGGATTTGGAGAAATTTACGGGAGCCTTTCAGCCGGGTTGGGTTTCGATGACGGGGGTGGCGAGCGGGAAGTTCGTGGTGGACGGTGTGGAGATGGTACCGGGCAAGGCGACAGCGGAGTTTACGATGGACACCCCCGGGGAATTGCATATTGAGCGGATGGATACCTGGTTGGAGGACATTCCGGAGGAGTGGTCGAACCTGGAGCAGAGTATTGCGCGGATCGCTTTGGAGGATTTTCGGGATTATTCCTTTGATACGGGGTATGGGGATTTGGATGCGGAGGGGCGGGAGGGGAAGTTGGAGCTTTTTTTGGATGGACCGTCAGGGAAGCGTGATTTCCGCGTGTTTTTTCATGACGAACGGGGTATCGCTAAGCAAGAGGAAGAAGCCCTTCGTGTCGCGGCGGAGGCGAATTAGAGAATGGGCAACAGGAGACAGACAACGGGAATCGAGCGCTGCTGGCCGGTGGCGTTGGCGGTTTTGTTTACTGGAGGACTTTGTGGATGCACGAAGCCCTTTGACGTGAATTTGGCGACGGAAGAACCGATCAAGGTGGATATCGACATGCGGGTGGACGTGCATCAGTATGGGGAGAAGCCGCAGGAGGAGAAGGATGCACAGTTGTCGCATGAGCAAGTGGTGGAGCGCATGTGGGCGCGGATGGCGGAGGTGCAGGAGTTAAAGAACAACCGGTTGGTGGGGGAGAATCGGATGGGGTTGTTGGAGATTCGCGAGTTACCGGCGGGGGATTACGGGGAGTATGTGTCGAAGACGGTATTGGAGGAGAACACGGACCGGGCTTATTTGATGACGCGGGAGACGCAGGAGCGGGGGGTGGAATTGGTTGAGGTGCAGCGGCAGCAATGGGAGAACCGGAAGCAGAATGCGTTTCCCGGGGAATGGATTGAGGTGGAGGGGGATATGCCCGGGCGGTATCGGTGGGTGCGGAAGGAAGGGCGGTTGGGCCCGACGAACGGGTAGATTGGCCCTATTTTAGGGCGATCCGGGTGGTTTTTTGTTCTTGTGGGGGGAACGGGGAGTGGACAAGACTCCGGGGGTCCGAATCTCGTCCGCAGAGGCGGGACGCGGCGAACTCCAAAAGATACCAACGAACTACTACTTCAATCTACCAAAACTGACAGGGAGCAAATTTTATGAGTGACAGCAGCACTGATGCCGGGACGCAGGCGAATGCGAAGCGTTTATTGTGGGCGGGATTTATGGCGATTCTCGCGGCGGGGGTTGGATTCGGGGTGCGAGGCGGATTGTTCAACATCTGGGCGACCGAGTTCAATTTGAACGGAACGCAATTGGGGAACATCAGCCTTGGGGCCGGGTTCATCAGTTTCTGTTTCGGGATTATTATCGGCGGGATCATTGTTGATAAGATCGGGTATGGGAAGCTGGTGATCGCGGCGTTTGCGCTGCATGTGTTGTCGGCGTTTGTGACGTTTGCAGCCCAGCCCGGGATGTCGACAGAGGCGGCGTATTTTTACCTTTACTGGGGGACGTTCCTGTTTGGCTTGGCGAACGGGACCTTGGAGGCGGTGTCGAATCCGCTTGTGGCGACATTGTTCCCCAAGAATCGGAATCACTATTTGAACCTGTTGCACGCTTCGTGGCCGGCGGGGATGGTGATTGGGGGCATGATTGGCTGGTATCTTGGGGGTAATCTCGGGTGGAACTGGAAGTGGCAGTTGGCGCTTTATCTTGTGCCGACCTTGATTTACGGGGTCATGTTCCTAGGTCAGCATTTCCCGAAGTCGGAGGCTTCTTCGAAGGGGTTGAAGATCGGGGAGATGTTCAAGGATGTCGGGATTCTTGGCGCGGCGGTGGTGAGCACTTTGTTGTTTTTCTTCCTGCGCCGGGACGTTTTTTCGCAGCTGATTGACAACACTTTGGTGGCGTCGCTCTTGTCAGCGGTGATTGCGTTCGGTTTCCTTGCCTGGGTGGCGACGATCACCGGATTTGCGATCGGACATTGGTTACTTTTCGTGTTGTTTATTCTGCACGCCATGATCGGCAGTGTGGAGCTGGGGACGGATGGTTGGATTCAGAATATTACGGGGACGATTTTGACCGAGGATCAGGGCAAGATTCTCTTCGTATTTACGTCGCTGGTAATGTTCGGACTGCGATTCTGTGCGCATTTCATTGAAACGAAGCTGGGGTTAAAGCCGGTGAGTTTATTGTTCGTGTGTTCGATTTTGGCATGCTTGGGATTGAACTTGGTCGCAGGTGTGACGGCGTTCGGTCCGGCGCTAGGCGCACTTTTGGTTTACGCAGTCGGGAAGACCTTCTTCTGGCCGACGATGTTGGCGGTGGCGTCCGACCGTTTTCCGAGGACGGGAGCGATTGCGATCAGCTTGATGGGCGGGATCGGGATGTTGTCGGTCGGGTTACTGGGCGGGCCCGGTTTGGGTTATGCGCGTGACCGCTTTGCGGCGGACGAGTTGCAGAAGACGGATGAGGCGCTTTATGCCGAGTATCAGAGCGAGGGCGACGCGAGTCAGTGGACGGTCTTTGCGGCGGTGCAGCCGATTGATCCCAACAAGTTAGATGCTGCGAAGAAGGCATCGGCTGCGGCGAAGCTGGTGGCTTCTGGAAATGCCGATGAAGCGACGGCGGCGTTGGCGGAGACTTTGACGGAGGATCAGCAGACCGTGGCGGACGCGGACATTCGGGGGAACCGGAGGACCTTGAAAGTGGACTCATTGATACCGGCGGCAATGGCGGTGGGGTATCTCCTATTGATGATTTACTTCAGATCGATAGGGGGGTATCGACCTGTGCGAATTGATGAATCGGATGCGCTGACCTCGGGTGATGCGAAGGGAACGGGCGAATCCTGACAGGGGTCATTTTAAAGACTTCGAAAGGGCGGTCCGTGGGAGCGGGCCGCCTTTTTCGTGAACGAGGAGCGCAATGATTCGAGTTTATACTTACAAGAACTGTGACACGTGCCGGAAAGCGGTGAAGTGGTTGCGGGAGCGCGGGATGGAGTTTGAGGAAGTGGCGATTCGTGAGACGCCGCCCAGCCGGACGGAATTGAAGCGGATGCTGGGGTATTACGACGGGGACGTGAAACGTTTGTTCAACACGTCGAGCAAGGATTACCGGGAGGGTGGGTACAAGGACCGGTTGGGGGAGATGACGGAAGGGGAGGTGTTTGGGGAACTGGGGGTGAATGGGAACCTGGTGAAGCGGCCGTTTTTGTTGGGGGAGGGGTTTGGATTGGTGGGGTTCAAGGAGGCGGAGTGGGCGGATCGGCTTTGAGTGGGCGCGGGATTGGGGGACAAAGGGATTGATCTTGGGGCGAATCATTGGAGAATCCGCTAAACCCCTTGGACAACCCCTATGAGTGCCGCTGCTGTCGTTAACGATGCCGGGCCCGCCGATGATGGCGGCCGGATGAAACTATTCTGGGCGTGTTTTATTGCGCTGGTTGCGACGTCGTTTGTTTTTGGCGTGCGAGCGAATGTGATCGGCGAGCTGGCGGTGAAGTTTGATTTATCGGAGGCGCAGAAGGGGACGATTCTCGGGGTGGGACTGTGGCCGTTTGCGATCAGCATCATTATTTTCAGTCTGATCATCGACTTTATCGGCTATAAGACGGCTGCGATATTTGCGATTGTTTGTCATATTGCGTCGCTGTTGCTGACGATCTTTGCGACGGGGTATCAGTCGCTGTATTGGGCGACGTTTCTGGTGGCGATTGCGAACGGGACGGTGGAGGCGTTTATCAACCCGGTGGTGGCGACGGCATTTCGGAAGGACAAGACGAAGTGGCTGAACATTCTGCATGCGGGTTGGCCGGCCGGATTGGCGTTGGGGGCATTGTTTACGATCTTTTTGGGCGGGTTGAACTGGCAGGTGAAGTATGCGGTTTGCCTGCTTCCGGTGATTGTGTATGCGGTGTTGGTTTTGCCGCGGAAGTTTCCGATCAATGAGCGGGTCGCGGCGGGGGTATCTTACCGGGAGATGCTGCGCGAAGTGGGGGGTGTGGGATTCTTTGCGATCGGCTGGTTGATGACGATGGGGGTGGCGCAGATATTCGGGGCGCACTTGAGCTGGGTGGTTCCGGTGGGAATCGCGACCGTCGTCGGGGTGTTGGCGCTGGGGTACACCAAGAGCCTGGGGAACTGGATGTTCCTGTTGATTCTTCTCACGATGGGGCCCCTGGCGACGACGGAGTTGGGAACGGATTCGTGGATGCCGGAACTGTTGGGTGCTGAGCTGTCGCCGACGGGGGCGGCCTGGGTGTTTATTTATGTGTCGACGATTATGACGATCCTGCGTTTTTACGCGGGGCCGATCGTGCACAAGTTTTCACCGATTGGGTTATTGGTATTGAGCGCGATCGTAGCGATCATCGGGTTGTTGTTTTTGTCGAAGGCGGCGGCATTCATGGTCGTGGTCGCGGCAACGGTGTATGCGTTCGGGAAGACATTTTTGTGGTCGACGACCCTGGGATTGGTATCGGAGCAGTTTCCGAAGGGGGGAGCCTTGACCTTGAACGGGGTGTCGGCGGTGGGCGTATTGGGAATGGGGATCATTGGGACGCCGTTCATGGGGGTGTTGCAGGATCGGGAAGTGGACGAGCGGTTATCGGCGGATATCCCTGCGATTCATGAGCAGGTGGAGGGGGAAGCGCGGAAGACGATTTTTGGGGAGGTGCCGGGTCTGGACTTGGCGGCGGTGGATGGTTTGAGCGAGGGGGACCGGGAGAAGTTGGAAGAGGTGCAGAATGCGGCGAAGAAGGGGAGTTTTGCGAAGGTGGCGGTGTTGCCTGGGTTTATGCTGCTTTGTTATTTGATCTTGTTTGTGTATTTCCGCGCGAAGGGTGGTTATCGGCCGGTGGAGATAGGGCAGGGGGAAGGGGGGTAGCGGGTGAGGGAGGGCGCGCGGGGGTTGTTGAATCGGGATGGGCCGGCGGTATATGAGGAGCATTGAGAGGTGACGGGGTTGGTGCGGTGTTTGCGGCTTGTGCTCACTGAGAGGATCGGATAGGACGTTGGCGGAAGAGGGAGGACGTGAAACGCAGGGACTTTATCAAAGGGATCGGTGTATCCGTGTCGTCGTCAATGTTGGCGGGCGGCTGCCGGAGTATTCCTGAGGCGGATCTTCCGCGGTACCCCATTCGGTCGAACTTATTTTTCACGCCGGAGACGCTGTCGGTGGAGCGTTTCACGCCGGGGCGGGAAACGCCGGGGAATGTCGGCATTTGTTTTTCCGGCGGCGGCACCTATGCCTTGGTGGGGGCGCTCGGGCAGATGCGGGCTCTTCGGCATTTGGGATGTTTGGGGAAGGCGCGGGCGATTTCGTCGGTATCGGGTGGGAGTTGGGCGACGGTGCCGTTTACTTTTTTGCCGGACAGTATTTCCGACGATGACTTTCTCGGGGGCTATGTGGCGGACCCTGGTGAGCTGACCTTGAATCCGTTTCATGGAAACCGGGCGGCGGTGTTGGGGCATATGAGCCCGAACAATCTTGGTCGGGTGCCGGCGAGTCATCGCATGTCGGACACCTCATTGTTTCTTCGAGCGCTCGAGCTCAGTGCTGCGGGTTGTCCAAAGGGACGCATTTGGACACACATTGTCGGGGAGAATATCTTGAAGCCGTTTGGGCTTGCTGGTTTCCGCGGGTTTTTGCCGCAATCTTTTTTTGCGCACAATGAGGCGCATGGGAGGGAAATATTGGCGGCGAATCCGGGATTGCCGGGCCATTTTCACACCTACCATTCGCGCGCGGGAGATACCCCTCGATCGCTTCACGTATGCAACACCGGGCAGTTTATTCGAACGAATCCTGGAAACAGTTCTCCCAGTGGTGCGGACTTGGTGGCGCCGGTGCAGGCGACCGCATTCTATACCGGAATCCTTGGGCGAGGTCAGGGGAAAGACGCTGCGGGGCTGCAGGTGGGCGGTGGCGGGGTGCCATCCTTTGCTTTTAACAGTGAGCTGACCGGGCGGCGGGGCATCGGCTTTCGAGGCGAGCAAGCGGCGCCGCTGGCTCTCTCCGACATCACGGGGATGAGTAGTGCGTTTTTCGCGACGGGATTGGCGGAACGGCATCCCAAGCTCAAGGCCTTGGACCCAACTTACACGACCTGGCCGGTACATGCGGAGCCGGAAGCGGGCGTGCCGAATCGCTTTTCCGATGGCGGCGGTGTCGAGGACAATGGAGTCGCGAGCATCCTGGCGTTCCGAGATATCGAGAAGTTGGTTGTGTTCATCAACACGCCGGGTGATCCGATGGGACCGCTTCATGAGGACATTTTTGTCGATCCCTGGCTGCCGACGCTTTTTGGATATCGCCCTTTGTTGGACGAAGCACCGCGTCGTCGTTATGAGCTATATAGCCAATCGCATCCGACGGGGACGGATCCTGATCGTTTTTGGCAGCACAACCAGGTATTTCCCGCGGAGCGTTTGTCGGAGGTGGTGCGCGGATTGTGGGAGCGTTCGGGGAAAGAGAGTCGCCGGCGACCGGCGGCCTTTTTGCAGCGGGACTTACCGGTGGTAGACAACTCTTGGTTTGGGGTGCGTGGGGCCGGGCGCCGGATCGATGTTTTATGGGTGAAGACCGGGCCCGTTGAGGAATGGCGGGAACAGTTGCGGGCGAGCGTGAGAGCCCGGACGGACCCCATGTTTCCCGGGTTCAAGTTGAAGCAGACGCATTTATCCAAGTTTGACGTCAACTTGTTTGCCCACATGACCTCGTGGGTGGCGGCGCAGCAGCAGGAAGAGTTATCGGAGCTCTTTCGATGAGGTGGGTTCGATGGTGATTGTTTCTTGATGCGGGTTGGGGATTGGGCGACCCTTTGTCACGCTGCAGGGCAAGGAGAGGTGGCAGAGCGGTTGAATGCACCGGTCTTGCCACGTGCATTCCGCTGGCGCGGAAAAACGTGGTTCCATGATTCTCTCCTGCGGATAGATCGATGGAAAAAACCGATGGGGACTCGATGTATTGGGTGTACGTCTTGGAGAGCGAAATCGAGCGGGGTTCATTCTATATTGGCAGTAGCGCTGATCCCGATCATCGGTTAAGGTCGCACAACGCTGGGCGGGTACGCTCGACGAAGGGCCGACGACCGTGGCGGCGAGTTCTGCTGGAGGAACATCTGGATCGGAGCTCGGCAGAGAAGCGGGAGCGGTATTTGAAATCCGGTTATGGTCGGCGATGGTTGAAGCGCCGGCTTGAGTCGGACTGAAAGGAGAGGTGGCAGAGCGGTTGAATGCACCGGTCTTGAAAATCCAGGTTGTGGGTTAGCATAGCTTTGCAAGCTGCTGCATCCATTGCGGAACAATAGATTTCAGCCGATGCGCTGCTCCGTGGTGTTGCGAATTGTTGCACTGCTTTCGGTAATTTTTGCACCGAACTGTAGAAACCAGCTGTAGAAACTGCGGTCATACAGAGCGGATATGAGACCCGAGATTACAAATTGTTGGGAAGTTTGTATTTGGGAAATCTTAAAGATTAAGGTAGTCATAGTGCTTATGGGGCAATAGGAATGTTGCGCTCACAGTTAATGAGAGATCGAATTGATGAATTTGTAGCGAAATCGCGCAGCGGAGTTCGCCGAATCTTTATCTGGATAAGGACATTTACACGCGGTGATGTAATTGCGGTAGGTGCCCTTCTTGTAGTGGCGGGTGTGGGACGGAAAACCAATATAATCGCAGGAAACCAAGAAGAAGAAATGGAGCTTCAGCGTATGGAGATGAAAGCACAGCGTGAGCAAATTGAGGCGCAAAACCGACAAATAGAAATTCAAAATGCGCTCACCGAGGCGGATCGAAATACGACATTGCGATCTGAACTAATAAATATTCAAAACCAGATTTCCTCCGAAGAGCCGGAGATTTCAGACTTCACGAAGGCGAGATTGTCTATATTCACGCGAACAGTAACTCCCTATCGAGTGCTTGAACCTTCCGGTAAGCTATCATCCCGCCCACTCAGCCCGGAAAGGGCAGATGCACTCATGGTTGGCCTTAATGCGGGGATTTCGCTCGATAGCGGCTATATATTCCAACATGGCGATTTTAGACGGCTTAAAGTTAACAATGCGAACTTGAAGGAATTGAGTTTTCAAGATGCCTGCTTCTTTCGCTGCAATTTAGACGAGTCAATTCTGGACAAAGCAAGATTGGAACGTGCTGATTTTACCTGTGCCAGCCTCGTGGACAGCTCGTTGGTTGAAGCTAATATTAAGCACGCAGATTTGCGCGGGGCTGACTTGCGATTCTGCGACCTGAAAAATATTCATAATTGGCAAACCGCAAAATGGACGTTGGCAAATCTACACGGTATAAAAAATGCACCGGATGGGATGCTCGAAGCCGCGCAACGTCAGGGCGCAATTTCACTTGAAAGTTCCGAGAATTCTTTTGAATGGCAACGTAAAGTTGTGAACTGGTTGAAAGATAGGCTACCAGGATACGAGACAGATCACGAGGGAGACGGAACTTTCCCGGATATTATCGAATTTCTCGACGAGGAAGAATTTCAGCCGCGACCTCAGGCTGAAATGTTCGATGAAAATACAAAGAGTATTCTGAAATTAATTGAGGAGTTTCGCCGGGAATACAAAGCAGACGTAGTTAAAGGTCCGAATCCCGAATCTACCGACTAGGTGTGTTGCTGGTTTATTGTTTATCGGATTGGCATCGCCGCGCTACGAGCAGCCTTTTGATTGGGGGAGAGTTGCAGGCGGTTCAACGCTGGTTAGGGCATCAAGATGGTGGAATTTTCGCCGATAAAGTATACGGATGTGTCACCAGTGATCACCGTGATCGGCAAGTTGGTAAGATGATGTTTAGTCTAGCAAAGTTGAGCAATCATATGCGAAAAGTATGCCCGATGCTGCTCTGCAAATAATCTAAACAAGCGATCTTTCGAAAAAAGTTTGCCGTTAGATTTAAAGCCGGTCCTTACCTCCTGATCGCTGTCGCGATCGCAATGTTTGCTCTCAAAGTTGCTCAAGTTGGTTTGATGTCGAAACATGGAGTCGTGATCGGTTACGCGAAAGGTGAGACCGTTCCGATCATCTTGTATCACAATCCAAAAGACACAAATTACGACTCAGAATTGAATAGGTTAACCTAGGGGCTCCCTCGAACGAAAGGCGAATCTTGGAAATCCCGTTTCATCAAGAATGCGAGACGCATTTTTGATGCTCAGGCCTCAAAGGGGTTGGCTTTGAGTCTGATGGCCGATCTCTATCTTCTATCGGGCCTGTTCCGAATAAATTGTCTGGACAACCTCGTTAGGCGAGTGCCAGCCTTGTTAGGGCAGGAGGTTCTATTGTCCAAGCAGTGGCAAGTCTTAAGTAATTGATTCCTATGAAAGTCGTAAAGATCGATCCCAAAAGCAAAGTTAAGGCCGCGAAGCAGGTCCGGGCGCTATCTAAGCCAGGAATGCTCAAGGTTAAACTCCGACCTTCAGATAGTATGGATATCGTAAGATCGATGTTGGGTGCTTTAGGGCAATCCGCGAATGGTGCAATAATGGTTGCGTCACAAATGGCGAATCAAAAGAAGGGAGATTACCGGAGTTTCCTCTATTTGTACACGGAACCTCCTTCAGGTAGAGTGGGTGACTGGAGGGCAACGAAGTTTAACGGAAGACTTCATGAAGGGAGTACTGAGCTAGCGGTTAAGAAGTTTTTGGAAACAAAAAAGATACCCACCTCAAAAGCAAAGATCATCCAGGATTATTCAGCTTCTGGACACCGAGGGGGAGCCAACTATGTAGTTGTCTTTTACCAGAAGTAGGCCTGAGAGACGAAATTCTCGGGTGAGTGACAAAATAGAGATCGGATTGCAGCTCCATAGATAATCTCTGACGCGAAGCTGGATCAATAAGATTGGGCTTCAAAGCGACTGAAGGCTGATAAAGATGGTGCCGCTATAGTGCCAAGTCTGTCGCTTCTTGAATTCGGTTATCGAAATAATCTCTTCAAGGATATTCTGCGAGCGGTAAATTTTTTTTTGGAAGATTTGTGGGATTGTTTTTACGCAGATTTTTTTGCTGAGCTTCTGGGCGAAATGGGGTTTTGTTCGCCGGAATAATTATCCATTGCCTGTCGCACCATGGGAGATATCTGACGTCTCTACTCCCACTTGGTCGCATAGTGCCGCCGCCGAGGCGGTATCAGCTGGGTTCTGGATTGGGTAAAACGCCACAGAATGTTCGAGGAGAATGATAATATTACTTTAATATTGACAACTCTTAATCATTTTTCATATCCCCGGATTGTTGGGAGGGGAATAGATGAAAAATGAGTTACTACCGAAGTTAAATCGTTACAGTTTTTTTGTCGGAGTAGGCATGATGTGTATTTGCATAGCGGGATGTGCGCACAAATCTTCATCAATTCCGGGAATTGGGCACAATGGGCTGGAGCAGCAGGTAATCAGCACGTCGTTGGTTCAAATGGCGATCAAAGTTCAACTGGGTGAAGCGTTTGATCACATTCTGAAGGATCAAGAAAAGCTAAGGGAGGTTGAAGAGGGGAATACGCTTGCAAATTCGTTCACTTTCAAAGTTGGCTCCGGTGTTTTCAAGGGCAAGACACAGACGGTAAAGACGGCTAACGGAAGTATTTCCGCGATCATTCCATATACCGGGTATGTAGGTTCAACACTTACGCCGAACCTTATGCTATCAGGTTCGGCGACAGGAGTTCAGAACAAAGAGATATCATTCTCCATTAACCCGTTGGAACGAAGAAAATATGTAGAGCAACACTTATTAACCCGAAAAGTATTGGATGAAACAATTGATCAGCGAACGTCAGGGAAAAAGGGAATAGATCGAAAGTATTTTAAGGACAGGAACATTGATATCGGAACTTTCATCAAGGACGCGGTAGTCGCCGAATATGACCAGATGAAAAAGCTGATCTATAGAGGAGGAGTAGATAAAGACGGGAACGCACTCCCATATTTGCCGGAAATCCAGACCACCCAATTGAAGTTCACCACATCATTCATAGTGGCTTTGAAGTTTGATGCCGACGTGTCCTCGATGGTTTTTCTCCCGAGTCCCGACATAAATTCACTGGCACCGGGACTGGGCGCAGACAGTGAGAACAAAGGAACCTATGACGTGGAAATCACGTTGCCTTTGTTGAATTCAGAGCCGGCAGACAATCGAAAACTAATCTATAGCCAAATTTTCAGAGGCAATCTAATAACGGTAGAAGAGCCTTTTACGCCGGACAGATTCAAGGAGGTGACCGGAGTTGACAAAGGTGAAGTGCCGAAAGAATTTCCGTCAGGGCCAGGAACGGCAGGGACTATTCAAACTGAGCGGACGGCAGCTCTTGTCTCGGACGAGATAGCGAATCTTGGCAACGCAAATTTTGAATTCTCGGCGGCAAGTTTTGCTGATATATATACATACTTGGGGGTGCTTTCGAAGGATTTGAATGCGTCACCGTCCTTGGCAAAAGGGCCTTCGGTAAAGGAAGAGATTGATGAATTGCAGAGCCAAATCAGGCCATTCATAAATATCAGCCCAAGCGATGAGAAGCCGAGCGACGAGGAGATTACCAATGTGATTAAAGATTTAAAGGATTTCAGGAACAAAGGGCTGAGTGGGCTTCGGGAAGAATTGGAGGAGATCCCTCCTAGTAGGAGTGGTGTAACTCCCATCCTCCCTGAGGAAGGCCCACCTAGCTTTTGATGCTCTTAGCCGTCCCGATGCCCGGGCACTTCTTAGAGATTCGAGTAGAGAACACTTTGGCAAAAAATTCTACTGAAATATCCTCTGCATTGCTTTCTTTCGAACGGCAGATTTGCCTTTGAAAATTTGGGCGATCTTTTGTTTTGCGGACTTCTTGTCTGAGTTTTTGGGTGGGGCGTGTTTTTTGTTGCGGAGGTGATTTCTCCAGGCTGATTTGTCGGGGGCTTTGCCGTTTGAATTTTTCTGCTTTTTCTTCTTTTTGACAGTCCAGCCATATTCGTGAGCCGATGCCAAGACGCGCTCTACTTCGGCGGCAGGGATCATAATGCGGCCAAATTCGGTGATGGTTTTGACTTTTTGGGCATAGATTTGGCGATAGGCCCAGGTGCGTTCACGGTTAAACAGTGCTGCAAATTCAGCAGGGGAGTAGGTGATGCGATTGGCCATGATTTATGCGTTATGGGTGCGGAAAAACTCCAATGCTTCACGTAGTTCCGATAATTTTGGATGATCTTCCATCTTGATCTTCTTCGATGAATCCGGGTGAATTTCTTTCACTAGGCGGAGATATGATTTATTGGCTTTTTCGGCGGTGTAGGGTGGTTCCAGATTGAGAAGGCAAGCATAGTGCAGTCTTTGTTTGCTAAGTTTCTTCGAGGATTTTGGATTGGGTTTTGAGTTCTGTGGTGTGGTTGATCTCAGTGGCGGTTCGGTCTCGGTATTGGATTTGCCAATATTGCCATCAGCTTCTTTGAGCGCATCTCGATTGCTCTTTATGACTTGAAGATGGTTCCAGTGATTGAGGTATTCCTTCACCGATAGCGCAGTCGCGGCCACCATAAGCCAAACACCGAGCAGAACCGTTTCTGCGGAATATGAATATAGAAAAGCGCCCGGCAAAAAAACTACCAGCGGTTCAATATAATATTCAGGGCCGGGGGAGTCGGATAACTCCGAATCGGATTTATCGCCAAATAGCCAGGTGCTCCCTACGTAATGGCCATGGGGTCCTTTTTTCGCGAGGTCTTGCAGATAGGCGATGAACCAGTGCAAATAATACAGCACCAGCGATGCGCCGAGGAAAATGCATAAGCTTCGGGAATACTGCCACCACGTGGTTTCATCCCTGCTACTCCAGGCAATGGCTGAGAACAAGAAAACCAGCCAAGTGAGAGTAATGAAATTGGTGAAGGGTCGGAGGTAATCATAGCCAAAGTTTCGTCTGAGGAAAACAACCACCGTCATTGAGAGTAGATGCAAAGTCGGTGTGACCACGGGTATGCGTGGATCGTTTGAAGCTTTTGTTACCTGACGATCTATCCGGCTCATTGATCAAAACAGTGGCGGATGAAATTTTTGGATTGCCCGTCAACAAGCCAGCTCCGTCCTGCCTGGAAAATGACGGCATCGACTTTGGAGTCATAATCTGGGCCGCCGGTCCGAAGGAGCGTAAACTCATAGGGCGGCACTGAGTGCTGCATGACCATACTGGCGCCGGCATTGATGTTTGAGCCGGAAGCGCCGCTCATGGCAAATCCCTCAGATTTTCCGCCATAGAGCTGAGCTTGGTGGGTTCGGCTTATCGAATCGGCGGCCCATTGATTAGTAGTGGGGTCGCCGTTGGCGTGAAAAATCTTGGTTTGAAGATTGCCGATAAATGCTTCGGACTCGATTTTACCCTGCATCCCGCCGAAAGCGGATATGTAGCTTGGGAGATTCTGCGTGGCGTAGATGGTGCAGCAGCGCGAGCTTCGCGCGGTGCTTTGGAACTGGGCATCGTAGGAATTTGCGAAGAAATGGGATTCATCGGCACAAAGAAATAGGGGCCTGATTTGCTCCTGGCGCTCTTCCCAGTCCATTCCTTGCGGAATTCTGCGTTCAACAGCCCTTTGCCAGATGAATTTGAACAGTACTTGGGCGAACTGGCCGAGTTCATTCCATTCCTTAACCGGAAGGTTTAGAGTGATGATTTTGCCTTCAAAGCTGTCTTCGGGCGAAATATTAAGATCGGTGCAAAAAAGCTCCCGCAAAGTTCCCCGTAGGAAGCAATCGGCCATGCTGGTAAAGGTGCTGACGATGGATGAGCGGGTTTCATCGGCGAGGCTCGGATATTCTTCGAGCCAGTAATCAATCACCAGATCGAGATCGGCCTTTTGGGCGGGTGATTTCTCCTTTGCCTCGGCAGCGGCAAGGAGCTTCATACATACGGAATTTGCTTTCCATTCCTCATTTGCCAGTTGATCTGCCTTTTTTGGAGCGCTGGTGATAATTTTGTGGATTATCGCCAAATCAACCGTATCGGCGGCAATTATTGAAAGGTCGATCGCGTTCCTGAGCAGCTGTTTGAGGGTTCGCTGCCAATAGGGATCATTGCCACTCTGGCCGCTCCCGCGCCTTTCAGCGACCTCGAGAACGCTGGTAAACAGGTTTACAAGATTTTCGGTCTGACCGGCGCCTGTGCCGGGGCGCTCAAATTCATAGCGCATGAAATTAAACCGATAATCATTATTGGGGGAAAAGGAGATTAGATCGTCCAACCGGCCGGTTTCCTCGGCGAGTTTGATCCAATTATCGAGTTCGTCGGTTTTGGCGGTGAGCACCAGGCCTCCCATACCAGCTTTGAGATAAGATCGTGCCAGGCAATTAATGCTTGCGGTGGTTTTGCCGCTGCCGGTGGCTCCGAATACTTGGACGCCAGTGAAGGCGTGGGAGAGACAAAAGTCGTTTTCGGCCAATTTCGGGTTGGGACCAAATGTCACAAGCTTGGCGTCGTCATCAGGCCAATCTCGATTTTCAGGTGATCGATCTTTGCCTTCTGACGGCACCAATTCTGTGCTGTCATTTGACTTCTTGCCGAACATGAATAACCACGATGCTAGCGTGAATAGTCGAGGCGTCTATTCCGATTTTGTGGTGTAGTTGATGCGGCTACCCGGGGTTGATTGGGTTTCCAAAAATTATCCCCCTAAGCACCGCTTAGGGCAGATGTCTGAGGGAGGCCGAAGGCCGGTGGGGAACTTGGGAGAAGAAGGCCTCGCAGAGCGATTTTGTCTGCGTATCCATTACTTCCTGTTAATCAACGTGCAACACTATGCAACACTCGTTAACATTTTGCGGATTGGTGTAAGTGAAGTGTTCATGGCGTGATTCTTGATGAAGAGATGCTATCGAGCTGATGCAGGATATGGGGCAAATTGTCGCAGGATTTATTTTGAGTGTTCATTGTCGGCAAGCATGCCGAGATCGAGTTCAAATTGCCCATCTGGGTTTGGGTGGCGACTTTGAGGCTGAGAATTTGCAGATTCGGTTTTCTCGGATTCTGATATTGCGGGTGGATTTTTGAGTAAATCCATCATTTGATCTATGGATTGGCGTTGATCTTCGCCTACTCGATGCCAATGGAAATTGCGCCATGATTTATCGATGGTCATATGCAACGTATTGCCCAAAATAATATTGGCAGGAATTCCCCAGAGCGTGGTGTTGATATAGCACATATCGACGGCCACGGGATTGATGTCCTGGCAGGTAACTCTGAGCAAATCAACGGAATCTGGGGCAAAGAACTTTGCCAGGGCTAGCACCATGCCGCCACTGCCGCAGCAGGGTTCATTGACGGAAATGGGCAATCCTTTGGTTTTTGTGGCTTCGATATCGACTGCGATACTTGCCATGAGTTCACAGATTTCGGGCGGGGTATAGAACTCACCGCGAGCTTGTTTGGATGAATGAGCGGCAATTTCTGTGTAGTAGGGCCCAAGAATATCGGAAAACGGGCTTTTTTCCATTTCGGCAATGAGCAGTGCCATTGCTTGGGTGAATTTTTTTAATTCATCTTTTGAGTAAGGTTTGATTGCCTCAAAATATTCATCTTCGCGTGAATTTGCGGCCAGGGCACAGGCAGCCATTCGGCAGAAGTCAGAAAACACCGTGACTGCTGACGATTTCGTCCGCGCAATATCATTAATAATGTCGCGGTATGTTTCATCGGGCATTTCTGCCCTCGGCGTATTTCAAGAACATTCACTTCTCCGTGGAAACTGATTTGATTAGATGGCGGCAGCCAAGGCCATAGCTCCCGCCTGGTTGGTTCGTGCCGCATCTTAGACGATTGCTTGGGTTCCGATTGCCCTCATGAAGTCCAAGGCAGCGTTAAGAAGAATCCGCGTCAGCCTGAGTGAGAGGACACACACGGTTGTCAGGGCAATCAATCAACTTCCTCCCCGGTGAGGATGTCTCGAATAGCAGAGAATTCGGTGATTGAATACGTCTGGTTTACGCTCACACTTAGTGAGACCGATCCGGCAACTACATCAACGATCAGTTCTCCAAAACCACCTTCATTGTTATACCAATCAACTCCGGTTTCCTGGATATAGTCGTAAGAGAGGCTTTCGATAGCGTCATCGAGTGGTCCTGTCGTTTCGACAAGTTGTTCTGTCCAGCCGATATCACTGTTGAAGCTACTTGTGAACTTTTTATACCGGATCGGGCGGTTGTGAATATCGGCTTTTACAGTCGGAAAGTAGGAAATTTCTTCAATCGAGCCTGTATCGCCGTATCCCGCAAATCTTACCGAAATTCTCTCCACTTTGTGCTCGCGCAGCATCGGCAAGATACGGCGAAGATTATCCATGTATGATTCTTTTGGCAGAGATGCTGAATCTCGGTTTTTAGTATTATCTTGTGTCATTATTCTGCCCTCCTGGTTCGTGCTCCGACCTTAGTGGCTTTTGCCATCCAAGGTTCGGGTTGAATTTTTGATAGCCAGTCGGCAAGTGAGGGGACTTTCCCTCCGCAATCTTCTATGACGTGCTGTTCACCGATGTAGCGCACAGGAACGTGCTTGCCGTTGCTATTTACAATGGTTGTGCCGAAAACACGCTCGCACTCAAAGATGCCTTCCGAATGGTGGCGTAAGGCGCGATGCCGGAAGTCGCAGAAGCTTTCTTTTGTGGCATCGAACCAATTGTGGATGTCCAGATAGTCTTCAGGCTTTCCGCCGAAGAGGCGTGCTGATGATTTTGCGTGATAGAATGTGTGTGTCATATTTTTCTCCTTGAAGTTCGGTTGTTGGCGGCAGCCAACGTCACGGCTGCCGCCTGGTTGGTTTAGGCTGCCTCATCGGCTGAAGCTTCCGTTTCCGCGCCCTTTTGGAACTGAGGCAGTGTATAGAAGTCCGCATGGGCTTGAGTTAACGCGCCCACGGCTTTCATGAGATCATTTCTGCGAAGAGAGATTTTCTGCTCATGCCAGTTGCCGTTTTGGTCTTTGTATGAGCGTCTGAGCACGAAGCTGAAAAATGCTTCGCCGTTCTCGCTGACATTCTCCCAAGAGGTTACTTCGATGCATCCGAATCGGACTTTGTGCACAGGTTGGTTGTTTGTTTCTTTGTTCATTATTTTTCTCCTTTTTAGTTAATGAACGGGGTTCATATCCCCGCATATGAACCCCTTGGGGGTTAAAAATAATGGGGGTGAGAAAAGTCATCGTAAAAATGGTGGGGCCCCACATCTCCCGTGAGGGCAAAAATGAGATAAGGGGGAAACGATTTTTACGTTTACTTTTCGAGGGGGCTTGCCCCCATATGCGCCGCAAAGCGGCGCGAGAATGATCGTGCAATCGCAAGATTGCTGGAACTCCGGCCCGGACGATATCCAGTGGGGAAGAGCGTCCGCGGTCGGAGTTTCTTCTTAAGCCTGTGCCGGGCTTGCAGTTTTTGACTTGGCTCGCCGGGTTTTAATTTTTTCCCGGTGGTCGGAAGTCTCTTTTTCTTCGGCTTGAGCCGGATATTCAACTAGTCGCAGTTTTCGGCGTGCTTCTCGAACGCCGAGCTCCAAATCAGCCAGCTCGGCATCCGAGTAGTTATTGACTGGCACCCACTCGCCCTTGGTTTCATCGCGGTAGTGATGGGCAACCGTGGTTGAGGTATATTTATTGCCGCTGGCCGGGTTGGTGTTTTCCCAAATACTGAACCAGGTTTTGCCGACACGGAAATTGTGCAGGCGCTTGCCGTGTTCATCGCTCATAGAGCCTCCTTTGTTATGAGTTGCAGTCTGAAATCAGACAGCCGGTAGTTATAGAGCGCTTCTGTGACTTAGGGAACCTGATCACACAATTGCAGGGAGCCGTAGAAGCAGCAGTGTAACGTGATGAAGATTGGATCTAATGCCTGAGTATCTGTTCTACTCTCGCTGCGAAGCCGGAAGAGACCAATTGATCATGAGGAAGTTCTCATACAAGCATCGAGGAAATTAGGGGTTGAATCGATTGCTCAGATAAGATAATGTTAGTTGTCGTAAATCTCGATGGGATCATCTGAATACAAACACAATCGAGATCAATGGGATGGGGCTCCAGCCGACGCTAATGAGAGGTGGCTATTGTTCATTGAGGAAGGGAAACGTTTGTCGGAGGATTTTTGTAGAATTACACCGCAGTCGCAATCCAGGCGACTATACAAATTGGATTCTGTGGCGGAGTTGCCAACAGGCGATGAGTATCGCTTTTTTTCTGTCTACTCCAAAGTCTCTCTTGTCACGGGCGTTTCGAAGAAGACCGGCGTAATTTACTTCTTCAAGAACCTGAGTGTGGAAGGAGCGATCCCGAAAGGGTGCTGTGACCTAGAGGTCGAGTTGTGTTTTGCTTCCGATATCAAGATTGGGACTAGTCTGGTTCATGGTCCCGTTAAAATGATATCATATGGACACCGAACGTATGCTGATAGGAAATGGGCGGGAACGAAGTATCAGGCTTTTCCGCTGGACGGTAGTGAACCTTTTGATGACTTCCCGGTAACCGTCAAGGAAGTCGAGGAGGCGATTGGGTTTGTGAGCGACCTTGTTCTAGCGGCAAAGGAGCTTGATTGGGTAGAGTTACCAAAAGGTAGTGCCCTTTTGAATCCAGATGGACCGGTAGAGCGGATTGCACTCATGATTGAAGGGCCTTCGGCGGAAGGCATCGATAGTTCCCGCAGCCGATAGGTTCAGGCCAGGCGGCTAACGACAACTGCATCATTCGCAATCGAATCAATCTTCAGTCCGCACTTAGCGAAGGCTGCATCATACCGACTGTGGATATCGTCATCCGAGCCATTGCGAATGCGTCGCAAGTGCGAAGGCGGATCAAAGGGGGCGTTAGATACTACCGGCAAGGTGCGCGGCATGCGCCGAGGTGTGCGCCGGGGTATACAATGCCACTCTTGACAACCACCTTGAATGGGGCCCCTCCAGGAGCATCGCAGCGTATTCTTATCAAGGTAGGCATAAACGTCACGAAGCAACTCTTCGGGACTTAAGCATTCATTCAACTCGATCGAGAAGAATTTATTCTTCTCGCCAGCATCTTGGACTACCACTTGGATTGCGTGCAACATGGTCATGGAATTGGGGGGGGCTGTCTGCTTTGGGGAACACCTGATGTGCGGACATCTTGGCAGACTGCTAATTTACGTCAAGTGTTAAGTAAAATTGGCTCTATGCCGTATTTGTGCTCACTAAGAGACGAAAGTATGGCCTATCAGCGCCAAAATTGCGCTTGTTATAAATTATGCTTTGAAATATCGTAATACTGTGACCGATATTAAGGTAATATATAGATATAAAACGTTAATAATTACGTAAATGGCCAACACTGGCAAGATTTGAGAAAAATGACAAAGCGAGCATCAGAAAAAAGCATTGCACGAAGGGTCGCGGCTTTAATGCAAAGGACTGTCGAAGTCGACTTGGAGGCTCGAATCAGTCTCGACGAATTTTTGGAAGGGACAGGCTATGAGCTATCGCGGGGTAAGTCGGGGAATGCGGACCATCAGCTGAGTGTCAAGAAATTGCGGGACACCTTCGCCAAGATCAATTCTTCGAAGGAAACGAATAGAGTGATCAAGCTCTTTAGAGCTGAGAGTGACAACGCTTACGTAATTGTGAAGGCTGAGCGCCGTCCCGTATTTGAGCTTCGGCTTGACCGTGCCAGCACACAAAAAGAAGCTATCGCGAAGGCTATGTGGGACTTTCTTCTCCAATCGAAATTGACAGATTCTCGAGGGAAAGAGTCGAAATCGTGGATATTGGTTTGTGGAAGTGATGCCAATAGTGAATCGACAATCCACTTGAGGGACCGAATCGAGTATAAGGTTCGAAGGCTTGTTAGACGGTCCCAGATATATTTCGCTGTGGACAGCGGCACCACTACACTAACAATAATCAAAGAGTTGCTAGAGCAAGATCAATTCCCTCTCCAGGTAAACGTTGGTCCCGATCCAAACGCGGATAGTTCCGAACCCGAAGATGCCAGAGGGAAGCCAATTAGTGAAAATGAGAAGCATATTCGACTTATCGATCCTGTTTTGCTCACTAATTCGATTCCTGCGGTAAATGCAGTTCATAGAAATGATAAGCACAGATGGACATTTTCTGTGGAGATCGTAGGGGGCCTTGTCAGGGCAAACCGAAGGTGTTCATTGGGCGATAAGGCAGAATTGTGGATCAGGATGTGTCGTGGAGGTGGGGAGATTGGTATTCTGGATCTTGCAATCGTAAGCGCAACAGGAGTGTACTATAATGCCAGTGAGATCGCCGTCGCAGGGTGTGATGACCCTGAGGAAGGTGTAATAAAAACGAGCTTTCTAAATATGACTGGTCCGGGTGAAGGGGGGCAGGTTGCCGGCTTGCGAGTAGTAGCCTTTCATTCTTCGAAGATACTTTACCCTGAAGGTCGCAGCCGATTTGCTTTGTTTAATCAGGCTATGGTTGACTTGGTTGTTGTTGACGAGGGAACAAATGAAAAAGAAAAAAAAGCGGTAACCAAGCTCTGCGATGCCGCCAATCGGCATGGCGTTGCGGTATTGAAAGCCAGGTTGCCCAATAGGGAGCAAAAGAAGTAAATCGTCATAATTTCGGGACCATAGCTCTTCTATTTGGATTGCTGAAACTCTGGCCCGGACGATATTCAGAGGGGAAGAGCGTTCGCGGTCGGAGTTTTTTTGCAAGCGAGGGGAAAGCAGGATTTCAGATGAGGCATGCCCCATCTCCTTTTGCTAATGTTCTGGCCTAATCAATTTGTTTGACCATTTATGCCAAATATGTCAGTCAGGTGGGTTGACATAGAAACTCAACCCTAACCACTACTCAATACTATGACCATCGACATTGAAAAAGCAGACAAGGGCCTAATACTCGATTGTAGCAATTTTCCGACCGACAGCTGGCACGGTTGGTATAATTTGATGCCTCCTGGCCCGCCATGGCTTTATATCACGGGCCGAATGGAAACGAACAATCTTGGCGTCTCCGGAATATTGGTTAAACGGGTTCCTCAAGGAATTAATGAGAAAATTC
>JBCCIR010000085.1:0-23341 GCA_039028175.1 Verrucomicrobiota bacterium | reverse complement strand
GTGGAGAAGTGTATTTGTATAGTAATAACATGGTTTGGAAGGGTATTTGGGATGAATAAGCCCGAGTTTCATTTGTAACGTTGACAAAATTGCCCGAACCCCGAATTGTTAAGGAGAACGAGAGCTTTGTAGCTCTCGTTACTGGAGATTTATATGCGATTGAACAGTTCCATCTTTCGACTGACGTAGATAATTTTTCAGCGATCTTGGACCGCAACGTATATACGCGGATTACAAGCCTGATACGAGGAGATGAAATTCCTCCTCATTCGATCGGAGATTTTCGATGGGCCGCTGCTGTTCTGGCCTTTTGCCAAATAGCGGACTTCAAGTTTCAGTACGGCGCTTCTCTCCAAGAGTACGCGAGCAAAAAAGGCGGTGAATCCGCCGCTTCAGATTTCGAGTGCTTCTACAGAGCAGACAATTGTGACCCTCAGGCATTCATCGATTTCGCAGTAGGAAGGGTCGATGTTCTGGATTCTTCATCGATCGCTGATCTCGAACCTTGCCCTTCAATTCCAGAGGCGACTCGATTTGAGGAACCGATTTACGATTTTCGTCTCAATTACATCCTCGCACTTAAGGTTGCGACCCTTAGTTATCGGTCTGATTCACCGCACAAACTTATGATCGAATTCATCGATTGGATGGATAGCGATTTTATTTGTGCTGCTGGCGCCCTTCAATTCGCAAACCTCTACTTTTCTCCCGCCAGGAAGAAGCGGATGCTCAAGAAACGAACGCCCAACGATGTCCAGAACGCGGCTTGGGATCTGGCAATGATCCAGAGTTGGCGACGTTGCGCCCTCAAGGGCAATGCATCTGGCGACCCAGTTGTTCTTATCACCCGTGATAAAGCAGTTCGATTCATAGCTGAACGGTTGGTTGCTACCGATCTCGACGAGTTTAAGGGGCAACTGGTGACTCAATGGAAGCCGAGAACAAAAGAGGGAAACGCTATATTTGATCGATATATGGAACTCCATTCTAAACTCGAATCACGTTCATCACCGAGACCCAGATTTCCAGATGATGAACTCGACACGCTCACTGCAGACCTCGAGGAACAACTCACCATGCTCAACGGGACCTAACAAGCCGGAGATCACAAGCCTGATCACGCTGCGTGTCGATTGACTTCTATGATTCGAATCCCTAACATGCAATTGGAATTCCACCCTCTGATCAGGCTGAGATTCCTTTGACGTAGCTGCCTTCGTATTCGGAAGCCTTAGAATGCCCCAGACGTCTGCATTTGAGAGCGCCTATGGGAGAGAGTTCCCTCCCTTGCTGCTCGAGATGTATTCCAATCAGCAGCTCATTGGAGCTGCCCCAGTTCGTATTGCACCATCGCGTGTTAGCTTTATCGTTGAGGTGCAGTATTTTCATCCCGTCGACCGTGTTTGCGAAGTTGATGTTCAGCACGGTCGCTTCTCATTTGCTGTTACTTCCGACGGTCATGAGTTGATGGTGGATCTAGCTCAGGAGGAGCTTCCCATTTTGCAAAGAGAGTTCGGAGACACAGACACCATTGGCATTACATTACGCGAGTTCTTGGCAGCAACTTGGGAGAGCGTTTGTTGATGTTTCACGCCATGCAGCTACCAAGCCAGTGGAGCCAACCGCGGCCCGCCTCTTTCGCGGACAGTGCGATAACCAGCCATCCCGTGGGTAACCCGCACCGTGGCTCACTTTGACGGTTCGCTGAGAACCTAATCGAAGTGGATTGCCTGTTGCGAGGCGGATTGTAGGGTGGTGGGTATGAGATCGGTGGTTTCGTTTTTTCTGTTGGTGTGGTTCTTGTTCATGGCATCGGTTTGCGTAGCCGACTCCATGGGAGAATCGATTCGGGCGGCGGATTATCCGAGTTTGCAGGCGGCGATTGATGCGTTGCCGGCTGAAGGGGGGGAGGTGGTGTTGCCGGCGGGGAGATTTGAGCTTTCCGAGCCCTTGCTGGTTACGATTGGGGACGTGCATTTGCGTGGGGCGGGGACGGCGACGCATTTGCATAACATCAATACCGATGGCGAACCGGCGATCGCGCTGCGGCCCGAAGAGCCGATCGAGCGACCGGCCCTGAAGAGCAAGGATCGGCGGTATCGCTGGCGCATCCGGCTTTCGAATTTACGGATCACCGGCAATGAGGCATCCGGGCCCGGCATTGATGCGCTTTGGGTGAACGAATTGTTCCTGGATGGCATCACCGTGAGCGAGAATGGCGGCGCCGGCATTTACATGGAGCACTGTCTGGAGAACGCCCGGGTGAGTGATTGCCAGATCACATACAATCGCGGTGCCGGCATCGATATCCTGGGGAATCACGACACCGTGATCAGCGCGAATCAGCTGGAAGAGAACCAGGATGCCGTGCGCTTTATCGACGGGTTTAATCTCACCTGCACGGGCAACAACATTGATGATCATTTGCGGCACGGCGTTGTCGTCGAGAATTCGATGGGCAACACGATATCGGCGAACATGATTGAGCAGTGCCAGGGGATCGGGATTGTCCTGGAGGGGGACACATATGCAACGACGATCGGTTCCAATATTTTCACGAACAATCGCAAGGGCGGGGTGTCGATGCATGACGCGCACAGCAGCACGATCGCGGGCAATACTTTTTCAATTGTTCCGATGCGGGCCGTTTATGTGGATGAGAAAAGCCGGGCGTTGACGATCAGCGGGAACACCTTTGCGAATCGGGCGGTCGGCGAGGGTGAGATCAAGGGTCGGGCGGAGATGAATGTGGCCAGCGGGATTGTGTTGGAGAGTGCTTCGGTGCTGAGTATTACGGGCAATACCTTTTCCCGATTGGATACCCCGGCGGTGATGATGATGGGGCGTCCGGCGCGGCGGGTGGTGTTTCAGGGGAATTTGCTGGTGAACACGGCGGGTGGGTTTGAGGGGTTGGAGGAGTCGTTGGTGGAGGGGAATTTGGAGGTGGTGGAAGAAGAGTAGCGCGCGCGCGGGCGCGCGAATTTTGAATTTTGAATGGTGAATTGGGAGGCAGGGGGGAGCGCGCGGGCGCGCGAATGGTGAAGTGAGGGGGAGTTGCGCAGTTGCGCAGTTACGCAGCGGGTGCGCGCTGGCGCGCGAATGGTGAATGGTGAATTGATGGGGGGTTGCGCAGTTGCGCAGTTTCGCAGTGGCGCAGGGGGGAGCGCGCGAGGCGCGCGAATTTTGAATGGTGAAATTTGAATGGTGAAATTTGAATTGGGAGGCAGGCGCGTCCGGAGGCCACGCCCTACCGGATCGTGGAAGCGACCGGGGGGCGGTCAGTCGAGTTGGGGGGCTTCTTGGATGTGGTGGCGGAGGGTGGCGGCGGTGCCGACTCTTTGGATGGCGAGGAGGAAGGCGGCGGTGCGGAAGCAGGTATCGTTTTGTTGGGCGACTTTGTGGACGGCGGCGTATGCGCGGCGCATGATTTTTTCCAGCTCCGTGACGACGCGGTCGAGTTCCCAGCGATAGCGTTGGACGTTCTGGGCCCATTCGAAGTAGCTGACCGTGACGCCGCCGGCGTTGGCGAGGATATCGGGGACCACGGTGACGCCGCGTTTGAGGAGGATTTCGTCGGCTTCGGGCGTGGTGGGGCCGTTCGCGGCTTCGATGACGTATTTGGCGCGGACGTCATGGGCGTTGTCCTTGGTGATGACATCTTCGAGCGCGGCGGGGATGAAGACGTCGGCGTCCCAAGTGACGATTTCCGAACCGTCGAAGGCTTCGCCGCCGGAGAAACCGGCGACGGTTTTGTGTTCATTGGTCCATTCGATGAGGGCGGGGACATCGAAGCCTTCGGGATTGGAGAGGCCGCCACCGGCATCGGCGACGGCGATGATTTTGCCGCCGGCTTCCGCGATGAGGCGGGCGGCGTGGCTGCCGACATTGCCGAAGCCCTGGATGGCGACCGTGACATCGGCGAGGGATTTGTTGTCTTCCTTAAGGGCTTCGTCGAGGACGATCATGACACCCCGGCCGGTGGCTTCGTTGCGGCCGGGTGAGCCGAAGAGTTCGAGCGGTTTTCCGGTGACGACACCGGGGGAGAATCCGTAGTGAGCGGAGTAGGCGTCCATGATCCAGCTCATGATGCGGGGGTTGGTATTGACGTCGGGCGCGGGGATATCGATGGCGGGTCCGATGATTTCTTTGATTTGGCGGACGAAGGCGCGGGTGATTTCATCGAGTTCGCGTTGGCTGAGGTTTTTGGGATCGCAATTGATCCCGCCTTTGGCGCCGCCGAAGGGGACATCGACCACCGCGGTTTTCCAGGTCATGAGATTGGCGAGGGCGCCGGCGTGATCTTCATCCATGGTGGGATGGAAGCGGAGGCCGCCTTTGAAGGGGCCGCGGGTGTCGTTGTGTTGGACGCGGTATCCGAAGTGGTGGAGGAGTTTGCCGTCGTCGGACTCGGTGACAATATCGACTTTAACGGTGCGTTTGGGGGAGAGGAGGATGCCGCGGATTTTTTCGGAGAGATCGACGATATCGGCGGCTTTGTTGAAGTAGTAGTGGCTGGCTTCTAGCATGGGGGGGTATCGTAGATGACGGAGGGGGGAATACCCAAGCACGAAGGAGGGGGGGCACAGAGAAATTGTGCTTACGAGATCGTGTAACTGGTTGATTTTGATTGGAGCATTCCCGTGGGACTCAGGACGTCTTGCCAATCGAGGCGGGCTGTCGGCATAATAGTGGAGTCGAAAGACATTTGTCGTTAGGAACGATATAGGATTGGAGAATCTGTATGAAATATCTTGAGCAACTCGGTTATTGGTGTGGAAGGGGTGTGGGTCAGATCAGGAGAGTTCGTGGAGGGGGAGTATTGGAGCGCGGGCGTTCGGAATTTTGTTTTGCCGGGATGATGACGGTCTTGGTGTTTTCGTTTTTTGTCGTTGTTCCGGGCGCTGCGTTTGGGGAAGAGGGGTTGCGGGTATCACGAAATCCGCCGCCGATTTATGAGGAGAAGCTTCGTTCGTTGTTGACTCCGCTGGAGGACGTTCAGAAGTGGGAGAATCGTTATGCGGACGACGAGCAAGGCGTGATTCTTTTGAACGAGTGGGTGGCGTATGTTGGGGACGATGATCGGCGCTATACGGTTTATCACTATGTCTATCGTGCCAATTCGGAGGCCGGCATTGAAGCGGTGGCGGAGGAAGTTTTCACCTATCGGAAGAGTTCGCAGCGAATCCATTTGGTATTGGCGCGGACGATTCAAGAAGATGGTTCCATCGACGAAGTGAGACCGAACGCTTCGTTGCTCCAGAGTCCACAAGTTGATGCTGAGGATGCGATATACAGTGATACCGGCGAGTTGCTTTTGATTTTTCCGAAGGTTCAGGCTGGCAGCATCGTGGAGATGATCGTGTTGAAGGAGGAGTTTGATCCGCGGGTGCCGGGCGAGTATATGGCGGGTATCAGTTGGTCGACGATTTGGCCGCGGCTTAAGAAGCGAGTGCTGATAGATGTTCCGGAGTCTTTGGCGGACTCGTTAAACTTTGTTCGGATTGGAGGAGGTTGTCCTGAGCCGGAGCGGGCGGAGGTGAGCGGTGGGCGGGTGCAATTTTTGTTAGAAAGTGCGAACACGCCGCGAGTTCCGTATGAGCGGAGGAGGGCTCCGACGATGCAGGTCGGGCCGGCTACGAGGGTAACGAGTTGGGAGGATTGGTCGGAGTTTGGGGAGTGGTATGCGGAATTGCTTGTGGGATCGAACAAGTTGAATGGCGATCTCAAGGCCAGGGTTGACGAGTGGACGGAGGCTTGTGAATCGGATAAGGAGACGATTGAAGAGCTTCACAAGCGGGTTGCGGATGACGTGCGGTATACGGGATTGGAGTTTGGGATATCGGGACACAAACCTTACAACTGCAACGAGGTTTGGAAGCGGGGGTATGGTGATTGCAAGGACAAGGCGAACTTGCTTCGCGCGATGTTGAAACACAAAGGGATTTCGTCTCATTTATGTTTGTTGGACACGGAGCACTTAGGGCGGATTGAGCGGCGGAGTCCGGACATTGGTCAGTTTAATCATGCGATTCTTGCGATTCGATCGCCGGGGGAACCGGGAGGGTGGCTTTATTCCGATCCGACGATATCGGGGTCGGTTCCCGGGCTGATTAGTCCGAATGATGCCAACCGGGAGGTTTTGATCTTAAGAGGGAAGCGTCCGGTATGGGCGCGGACGCCGGCTCAGGAAGCGGGGGAGCTTGTTTATGATTTTGATTTAAAGGTTGAAGAGACGGGAGAGCAATCGGGATGGCTTGAGTTAAGGGCAACGGGATATTACGGGGCCCGGTACACCAGTTCGTTTTCGAAGAAGGACGATGTTGGAACGCGTCGCGAGATGCAGGATATCGTTGATGATTTTTATGAGCGGGCGGAGGTGGTCGACGCGGAGGTGGCGGGCGGGGAGGGCGACGCATTTGAGGTGCGAGCATACTTTGTTGTTCCTGGGATAGGCGAGGAATCGGCATCGTTGAAATTTCCGAGCGCGAGTCCAATGGTTCCGTATTTGGGAGAGACGCGTGATCGGGAGACGCCGGTATTTCTTTGGCGGGACCGGATTGAGGTGACGATGGAGTTGGAGATGTTGGGGGCGAGGACCTTAGGGCGTCTACCGAAGCCTTATGCCGTGGAATCGGATTCGATATCCGCGGAGGGGCAATGGGAGAGGCGTGATGGTAAGGTAGTGGCGAGCTTAGCGGTTGATTGTTTGTCGGACCGGATAACGCCTGCAGATTTTGCGGCGGCGTTCAACGCGATCAGCTCGATTCAAGCGTGGGCGGACCAGCCGGTGGCGATTGTGAATGGGGGATCGAAGGGGGTGGACCCGGAAGCCACGGGAGCGGTCGCCATTGAACTGCCGATCATGCCTTCTGCCGAAGGTCAGATGAATCTCATTGATACGAGATTCCCGACGAATGGCGATCTTGAGCGGCGGCGTGCCGCCTTGCAGAAGTTGATCCAATATTTTCCCGACGACAAGGGGGCGCGATTCAACGCATTGGTGCAAATGGCTTACGCGGATTTCTTGCAGGACAAGAATGAAGAAGCGGCGGAGGAGCTCGGAAGGCATATTCGACGGTTTGGATCGTTTGCTTCGGCAGAAGACCGAGGTTATGCGAAATACATTCGTGGATTGGCTTTGCGCGACGCTGAGGACAACGGGGCGGCGATTGAGGAGTTCCGGGAGGTGATGAGCGAAGGGGCAATAGGGGATTACCGAAGGGCGTGGGCGGCCTTTCAACTTGCATCGCTGATAAAGGAGGAGCATCCCATTGAGGCCTTAGATATCGTTAAAGAGTTTCGTCTCAAGGAGACCGAGTCGGTGCCGGATTTCCATGTGTTGATGGCGCAGATAATGGAGATGGATGAGGGTGTTGATGGGATGGGGGAGTATCTTTTGGCGATGCGGGAGGAGGAGCATCCTGCTTTGGAAGAGATTGTTTATGCGCTCATCGGGGAGGCGAAGTCTGCGTTGAGTGACGGCCGTGAGGGATACGCCCGGCGTTTGTCTGAGGTGATTGGGGAGTCGGGTTTACGTGATTTGGGAGGTTCGGTTGGAAGTGTTGGGACGGCGATGGCGGAATTGGAGGATTTATTTCTTTTAGATGGGATATCGCGAAAGATACAGCGGCAGGTTCGTCAGCTGTTGAAGGCGGAGCGTCCTGCGTTTTCGACTGAGATAGCGTTGAATGACGAATTGGAGACGCTTGAGGATTGGAAGGCTGCGGTGGACGAGATGATTGAGCGTGATCAGAATGACCAAGCGTTGCGTCATTGTTTTGAGTTGTTGACCCGGTTCGAGCCTGACGAAGATTTTCTATATTACTTGTGGCAGGCGGCATCGTATCTTGAGTGGAAGGAGCGCTCCACCATTTCGCCCGAGTTGGAGGCGCCTGTATTTGAGTCTTTGATGGAGATATGCGAGCTGATTCCCGACACGAACGATTATTATTATGAGTGTCAGTTCACGAGGGGCAGGTATTTTCGGAATCGTGAAGAGTTTGAAAATGAAGCGGCGGTATATGCCGACATGCTGAAGAAGGATGCTTATCCTGAAGATTTCACGATCAGTGGGTATTCGCGCTTGGGATATGCCTTGGAGCTGTTGGGACGGCCTGGGGAGGCGCTGGAGCAGTATCGGGAGATTGAGGAGAAAGCGGAAGAATTCTCATCCGCGGCGGCGGCACTTATTCGGGCCATTTACATCAATCTTGAGTTGGGAGATCGTGAGGAGGCGCTTCGACTCCTTTCGTTGTTGGGGGAGATTCCGGAGAATGTCAGGGAGAATGCTGCGGGTGATTTGCAACTTTCGGAGTTGTTGATTCTCAAGAAGACGGGAGAACTCCAGAAGTTTTGGGCGAAGCAGAGGAATTGGCAGGATGCGTGGAAGAGGCTTGGGGAGGAGCTTGGAATCGCGGAAGAGGCGGTTAAGATTTCTGTTTTGGAAGACGGCGACTGGACGGACCAGCTGTTTGGTCATGTTAATGCCGATCGCGAGGACGAATTTCTCAGGGGGTATGCGAAATGGGCGCAGGGTGCTCGTTGGGAGGCAAATTCTGTCAACCAGTTGGCGAGGCTCACTTTGTATGGTGCGATCCCGTTGTTTCCGGAGAAGGCGACAGAATTGCGGGATTTCGTGATCACTTTGTATGAGCACTTTATCCCGGGAGACGATGACAATGCCAAATTGGGAGCCATTCTTGAGACGGCGGCATTGATTGACAATGGTCGTGTCGATCAAGCAGTGGCGGTATGTGATGATTTTCGTGAGCGATACAGTGAGATCGAGGATGATTCGGGGCAAACAATGTTAAGGCTATGGGCGGTTGGGTTGCGATTAGCGAACAAAGACACGGAAGAGGCGCGAGAGGTAATAGAGGATTTGCTTGAATCGGATCGGTATGTTCAGGATCGGTTGCAGACGACCATCGTTCTTGCCGACTTGTATCGTAGCGAAGGGGAGGTTGAGAAAGAGGAAGCGCTTCTTGAGCGGGAGATCGAGCATCCGGAGATTAAATCGAATGAGACTGCATTGGCTCAGTTGGGACAACGGCATGCGGGTTTGGCGAGCACCGGCAAGGCTTCATCGGATTTATCCGAGGCGATTGGGGAGTGGATTACGGAGAGGGACCTGGCGTGGTTTGAGTTTGCCACGCCTGTTTCGCTGGAGCGTTATTCGAGCAGGGCGCTGGAGCAGTTGCTTGATGATCCGTATTCGAAGTTCGACACCGTTGGTGCGATCAAGTTCAGGCTCTTGATTGCGCGGGACTCTGATTTTTCATTGGATCAGAAGTGGGAGGCATTCCGGCTGGCCGTTCAGGAGATCGCCAGTTTGCGTGGGGATTACGAGATGTATCATCGCATCTGTCGATCGGTGTATGAGAATGAGTCATTTCCTGAGTCGCGACGTTTGGGGGTATTGTGGTCGGATGTGATTGCGTCGATCATATTGGATCACAAGGATGTATTGGCGGATCATCTTGGGAGTTCGTTGTTGGATTACGGGAACGAGAACTTGGAAGCGGCGTTGCCTGGGGTGCGAGCGTTTATGGATTGTGACATGGCCGACAAGGCTTCGATGTTGGAGTGTTATGAAGAGCTTGTGAGTGGCGAAGTTACGCCGACCCATTTATTGATCATTCGTCAAATATTCGGGCGTCTATTGTCTTACGGAGAGGAAGAGATTGCCGAGCGTATACAGGAAGAAGCGGGTGACTGGCAATATGCGGCAAGCGTGGGGGAAAGTCCGACCACGATTCGGTTGGAGTTATTGAAGGAACTCAAGGGGTTACGAAGCTCGGCGGCGATGAGTTTGGCGATTGAGGAGATGGTGCGGGGCGAGCTTTTGGGTGACGAAGAGGCAGAGAGGCCGTCGCTGATGGGTCGATTTTTGATAAGCGAGCTTCCGAGCTATTTGTCGACGGATGACAAACTTTCCATGTATTTATTTGAAGTTAGTGAAGGCCGATTTCGCAATTGGGATGCGCGGGTATGGATGAGGTTTTGTCGTTTTATTGAGGGGACGGATGAGAAGACGGTTGCCTTGAAGCTGGGTATTTTGAGGCATTGTTTGGCCGGAACGGAGGATGATTTTGTACGTTCGGGGATAGCGATCATTGCGGCGGGAGTGTTTGATTTGGACGATGAGTCGGTTCGAGCCCGGGTGCTTGAGGAGTTGGAGGCTTACCGCGATTTACCGGATGGTGGTTTGACGGGCGAGTCCATCGAGTTGTTTGAAACGATTGCCCGAGTGCGAACGGGAAACGATGTTGATTTTGAGGCGCTAGAAGCGGGATCGAAGCATCCGTTTGCTCCGGGGATTTTTCTTGAGATGAAGTTAAAGCGGTATGCGGTTTCGGAGAATCGGCCGCTTTTGAAGCAAACGATTGAGGTGGCGTCGCCGGATCGGCTTGAGGAGGCCAGTAAGCTCGAGTTGGTTCTTCATGCGTTGGAAGTGTTAGATATGGAGGATGAGCACGAGATATACAGTCAGATGGCGGCGAAGGAGCGTGATCGGGCGATCGCCATTTCGTGGGCGACACATGATCAGGACAGCGTATTGCGGGCGTTAAAACTGAGCGAGACGCTTGGGGATGCAAAGGGTCTTCCGGATGGTTGGTATGACGAGATGCAGGCGGTTAACCAAGATGAGCGGACGAGGTTGTTTGCGAAGATTCAGCATGCGGGAATTCATGAGGAATGGGATAAAGTTCGGGAGGCGGCGGAGCGGGCGATAGGGAAGTATCCGACGTATTACTGGTTTTATTGGAATCTTGGGAACGCTCTTTGCGAGCTTGATCGCCCTGACGAAGCCAGACCGCACTTGGAGACTTATGTCGAGTATGCGCGGGACACCTTGTATTATCCCAAGGCGCGGGATTTGCTTGAGAAGATTGCGGAGAAAGAGAAGCCTCAGCCGAAATCGGACAATCGGGACTAAGATCGGTGACGCAATTGATTTTGTGGGTGCCATTTTGTGGGTGCCATTTTCTGGTAGGAGGATGGTGAAAGGCGGGTGACGAAATTTGGGGGGGCGCGGGAGGGTGTGATGGGGTTTTGGGTGTGGAGAGCCGCTACGGTGGTGCGTGGCCGCGCGGGAGCGCTGCCCTCCTGGGGAAGGGGAATTGCGCCGCCGGATGGCGGCGGCGGGGCGGACGATAGGGACGTTAGTCCCGACCATGGGGCGGCGTGGGCGTGTTTTTTTGTTTTTGGGGGGGGGGGGGGGGGCCGCTCGGCACGATGGCCCCTCCCTTGGGGCGCGGGGGGCGTTATTTTTTTTTTTGGGGTGGGGGGGGGGGTTTGGTGTGGGTGTCGGGGAGGTGGTGGGCGAGGCGGTTTTTGATTTTTTGTTTGGAGGGGTCGTTGACGAGGTTGGTGAATTCGTTGGGGTCGCTGCGGTGGTCGTATAGTTCTTCCGAGCCGTCGGCGTACCGGATGTAGCGCCAGTTTTGATCGCGGACGGCGTGGTTTTGGTATCCGTGGGTGGTGATCGCGACCCCGGGCCATTCGGCATTCGGGTTTTCGAGGAGGGGACGAAGGGACACGCCGTCGAGGTGTTTCGGAGACTCGAGGCCGGCGAGGTCGCAGAGGGTGGGGTAGATGGCGGAGAAGTCGACGGGGCGATCGCAGATGCCGCCGGGTTCCGTCACGCCCGGGGCGACGAAGATGAGCGGCGCGCGCGTGGCTTCTTCCCAGAGGGCGAACTTGCGCCAGTGTTGTTTTTCGCCGAGGTGCCACCCGTGATCGCCCCACAGGACGATGATCGTGTTGTCTTTATGAGGGCTTTCCTCGAGGGCATCGAGGAGGCGGCCGACGTTCATATCGACGTAAGCGATCGTGGCGAGGTAAGACTGAACCGCGTCTTTCCAGCGGCCGGACTCGAGGAACTTCGCGTGATCGGCGTCGGGTTTGGCCATCTTGAGACCGGCTTCGGGGATATCATCGAGATCGTCTTCGCGGTGCGGGGGGAGCTGGATGTTTTCGCGGGGGAACATCTGGTAATATTTTTTGGGCACGGCCCAAGGGAGGTGCGGTTTGATGAGGCCGCAGGTAAGGAAGAGCGGTTCATCGCGTTCTTCCTGAAGTTTTTCGATGCAGTAATCGACCGTGTGCCAATCGGGGAGGTCATCGTCTTTGAGGTCGAGCGGGAGCGGTTCGTGATAGCCTTCGTATTTTTCGGGACCGCGGCCGGCGCTGTTTTTTGATTTGGTGGGGGGGTATTCGTCGAACTCGGCGGCGTAGACTTTATCGAGTCCGCCGGAGCTGGAGTGATAGAGTTTGCCCATCGCGGCGACGTGATAGCCGTTGTCTTTGAAGTGGGCGTTGAGGGAGATGCCTTCGGGGATGAATTCTTTCCAAGTATCGCCGTTCATGTAGCAACCGGAAGTGGAAGGCCGGAGGCCGGACATGAGGGAGGCGCGCGAAGGTTCGCAGGCGGGCGCGGTGCAATGGGCGTTCGTGAAGGCCACGCCCATGGCGGCGAGGCGATCGAGGTTGGGGGTTTTGATATCGGGGTAGTGTTTGGTGTATCCGACCCAGGCGTTGAGGTCGTCGACGGGGATGAACAGCACGTTCATCGGCGTGGTTTCATCCGGATGCGGCTCCGCCGCGCTGTTGTCTTCGGCGCCACGGGTAATGTGGGGTGTGGCGACGCAGAGGCAGAGGAGGATTAGGAAGGAGGGGGATTTCATTTCGGTTTCTTGTTGAGGTAGCGTTGAAATTCGGGGCGATCTTTCCATTCATCGCGCCATTGGTCGTAGAGTCCGGTATCGGGCCAGCTTTCGCGTTCGGTTTTGGTGTCGGTGACCTTGCCTTCCGGGTAGTCTTTTCCGGCGACGCTGCGATCGACGCTGGCGTTCCATTTTTCGAAGGCTTTTTGCATCTTCGCGAGGACCTCGGGTTTTTCTTTGGCGAGGTCGGTGGTTTCGCTGGTGTCGTTTTCGAGGTCGAAGAGTTCGTATTCGCCGTCGGCGACGTTTTGGGTGACGAGCTTGTAATTGTTATCGATCCATGCGGCGCGGCCTTTGTGGCGGAAGCCGAGGGGTTTTTTACGGGTCTTCGGGTTTTTGTTGGTTGTGAGGATGGCCGCGAGACTGATGCCGTCCTGTGGTTGGAGGAGGACGGAGTCGGGGAGGCCGGCGAGTTCGGCGAGGGTGGGGAAGATATCGACCGTGCCGGCGGGGAACTCTGTGACGCGGGCTTTCTTGATCGTGCCCGGCCATTCGATCACGGCGGGGACGCGGAGGCCGCCTTCATAGACGGTGCCTTTGTGGCCATTGAGCTCGCCGACGGTTCCAGGGGTGATGCGGGGGAGGCCGCCGTTATCGGAATTGACCCAGAGGACCGTGTCTTTTTCGAGTTCGAGATCGCGCAGGGCTTGGCGCAGGGTGCCGATGCTGCGGTCCATGGCGACGAGTTCGGCGTAATGTTTTTTGGAGGTATCGTCGAGGTCGGCGAAGGGTTCCATGTCTTTTTCGTGGGCCATGAACGGGCTGTGCGGGGTGCCATACCAGATAACCGTGCAGAAGGGTTTGCCGGAGTCTTTGTTCGCGCGGATGAACTCGATGGCTTCGTCGACGATGATTTCCGAGGAGTCGCCTTCGAATTCTTCGAACTCGCCGTTGCGGGAGAGGATGGGGTTCATGTCGAAAAAGTTTGAGACGGACAGCCAGGTATCGAAGCCGAAGGCATCGGGCGTGCGTTCGTCTTCTTTGAGGAGGGGAGCGCCGGGGCCGGAGTATCCGTTGAGGTGCCATTTGCCGAAGTGGGCGGTGGCGTAACCGGCGTCGCGGAGGGCGCGGCCGAGGGTATTTTCCTGGAGGCGGAGCGGGTACCCGTGGTCCTGGACGCCGACGCGATCGTTCGTGCGGCCGGTCATGACCGTGCCGCGGGTGGGCGAGCAGTTTGGGGCGCCGGCGTAGAAGCGATCGAAGCGGAGGCCGTTGGCGGCCATGGCGTCGATGTGAGGTGTTTTGAGGGCGGGATGGTTGTAGTAACCGGTTTGGCCGTAGCCCCAGTCGTCGGCCATCACGAGGATGAAGTTCGGGAAACGTGCCGATTCATCCTGATGGGGCTTCGCCGCGTTGGTATTTGGGAGCAATGGGGAGGCGCAGAGGAGGATGAGGAGGAGTGAGAGGGATTTCATTTGGAGACAGTATTGGTTGGAATGGTGTTCGAGGCCATGGGAAAACGGACCGGGAAGGGTTGGTTTATCGAGCTCCAAGGTAGCGTCGGTTTGGAGATATCTCCATCCGGGGACGCGGAAATAGATACCGGCTGTTATCCCTTGCGGGTGCCGGGATTGCTTTTGCCGAAGAGGGATTTCAGGTCGGAGATCTTGGTGATGAGGGGAGTGCCGGCCTGGTCTCCGGCGTTGCCGCTGAGGACGATGGGGGTGCCGACGTGGTAGGGGAGATTGAAGTCGTGGAAGTCCCGGAAGGTGACCTCGATGCGGACGGGGCGTTCGCCCGCGACGTCGATGTAGAAGATTTTGGCTTCGTCGAGGTTATCGGACATGCGGAGGCGGCCTTGGACCGTGATTTTTCCGTTGGCGCGTTTCATCCAGGTATCGAAGGGGCGTTCGCGGTATTCGTCGAAGGCGCCGCCGTCGAGGCCGGGGAGGGGAGTGGAAGCGTTCGCGAAAGAGCCGGCATCGACGCCGAACTTTTTGAGGAGGGCGAGGTGGAGGCGGCCGAGTTCTTGATTTTCGGAGTAGCGGAGGTAGCGGCCGGTTTTGAGGAGGCCGCCGCCTTGGCCGGCGAGGACGATGGGGATGCGTTGGGCGGTATGGTTATCGCTGTGGCCCATGCCCGAGCCGAAGAGGACGATGCTGTGGTCGAGAAGCGTGCCGTGTTGGTCTTTGTAAGATTTCAGCTTGGTGAGCAGGTAATCGAATTTCTCCATGTGCCAGAGGCTGATTTTGAGGAGGGCGTCGATATTTGATCGGCTGAAGTTACGGAAGAAGTGGGAGAGGTAGTGGTGTTGCTGAGTGATGCCGAGGAAGTCGAAGACCATGCGGCTGTTGGAATTGCCGAGCATGTAGGAAGCGCAGCGTGTGGAGTCGGTCCACAAGGCGAGCGCGATGAGGTCGATCATGGCGTTGACTTGTTCATCGAGGTTTCCGGCGACCGGGGGGCGTTGGAAATTGGCGACGTCCGTTTTCGGTTTGGGTGCGTTCTCGAGGTTCTCGAGGCGTTTTTCCGTTTCGCGGACGACGGTGAGGTATTCGTCGAGTGTTGCGCGGTCTTCGTAACCGGCTTTGTGGGTGAGGGTTTTGGCGTCCTCGTTGACGCGGTCGAGCAGGCTGATCATTTCGCGACGGCGCGCGGGGTCGCTCATGGGGTTACGGAAGAGGCGGTCGAAGACGAGTTGGGGATCGCTTTCGCGCGGAATGGGATCGCCATTTTGATCGTAGGAGATGTAGGAGCAGCCGATTTGGTTGGGGAAGAGGCCTTCGGTGGTGAGTTCCAGCGAGCGGTGAGGCGTGTCGCCGGCGATTTGGTCGGCGATGAGTTGATCCATCGACGGGGCGGACGTGTTCTGGTGGTGCCCGGCGAGGAAGCGGCGCGTCGAGTTGGCATGGGAGGAGAAGCCGAAGTCTCCCATGTTGTCGAGGATGAGGAGGTCGCTTTTATGTTTCGCGAAGGGCGCCATGAGGGGCGACATGCGGAAGTCGAACTCGGTGCCGCCGTTAATATTCCAGGAGGGAGGGTGAACTCCGTTGGGTTTGAAGAGGGTGAGGAAGCGAAGCGGCGGTGTGTTTGCGCCGGCGAGGTTGCGGGTTGAGGCGGCAGCCTCCATGAGGTTCAGGAAGGGCAGCGGAAGGACGGCTCCGGCGGCTCCGCGCAGGAAGGTGCGGCGATCAATTTTCCAGGTGCTCTTCATGATTCTATTTTGCTGGCAATCGTGGTTTCCCGAAAAGGCAGACTGGTGGCGACCTCCACGAAGAGATCCCTCCAGGTGCCGTTCGTTTCGATTATTTTGTCGGTGATGGTGTCGACGGTGGGTTCATCGAAGCGTTCGAGCTCGCGGCAGAGGCCGTAAGCGAGGGTGCGAGCGACGGCATTGCGGACGATGTCGCGGCGTCTGGTGGTGAGGAATATTTCTTTGAGGCCGGCGAAGTCGTCGAAGGTTTCTCCGGTGGGAAGGCGACCGGATGTATCGACGTCTTCGAGCGAGATTTCGGCGCCTTTCTTATTCTTGTTCTTGAGTTGTTCCTTGGTGGGGACGAGGTAGCCGCCCTCGTCGTTGTAGGCTTGCAAGGCAAATCCGAGGGGGTCGATTTTATTGTGGCACCGGGCGCAGGAAGCGTCGTCGCGATGGGCTTCGAAGCGTTCGCGGAAGGAGAGTTTCTGGCCGGGCGGATCGGGTTTGATGGGCGGGACGTCGGCGGGTGGTTCACCGAGTTCCACGCCGAGGATATTTCTCAGCAGCCACGTGCCGCGATGGATGGGGCCTTTGTTCATGGCAAGGACACCGGGCATGGTGAGGATGCCGCCGCGTTCGCGGCTGTGTTCGAGCCGGATTTTGTGATTGGGGGCGGCGACTCTTTCGAGGCCTTTGGTTTTCACAAACTTGGGCAACTGGGAGCGGTCTTTGGGATAGAAGGTGGCCGAGATGTAATTGGCGAAGGTGACCTTGGAATCGATCAGCTCGATGACGGGGCGGTTATCGGTGAAGAGGTAGTGGATGAAGTCGGTGGCCTGGGTGCGGAAGGCGTGCTGGCGGGTGGGTTCGTTGCTGATGGTATTGATTTCTTCGAGCGTGAGCCACTGGCTGGCGAAGCTTTCGGAGAGTGACTCGGCTTTCGGTGAGGCGAGGAGGCGATCGACCTGGGATGCGAGAAGGGCGGGATCGTTGAGTTTGCCGTCGGCGGCGAGGGCGGTGAGTTCGGCGTCGGGCATGTCCTCCCAGAGGAAGTAGGAGAGACGTTCGGCGAGCTCGAATTGGTCGACGGGGATTTGGGTATCGAATTCTCCTTCCATGAGGAGGCCGCGGTAGAGGAACGCGGGTGACATGAGGGCGGCTTTCAGCTCGGCTTTGGTGGCGGCGACGAGTGCTTTGCCGGAGAGATTGTCGACGGCTGCGAGGTGGTCGGCGAGTCGTTCTTGGGTGAGAGGGCGACGGAAGGCGCGGGGGAGGAAATTTTGCAGGAGCGTTGTTGCTTCGGCGGGGGTGAGGTTACC
The DNA here is from genome assembly GCA_039028175.1 of Verrucomicrobiota bacterium. Classification (GTDB taxonomy): domain Bacteria; phylum Verrucomicrobiota; class Verrucomicrobiia; order Verrucomicrobiales; family DEV007; genus JBCDBW01. The sequence continues at coordinate 6,158 of JBCCIR010000085.1, read as the reverse complement.
GGGATCAGGTTTGGGTGATTCTGTTAGTTTCGCGAGCTCGGGTTTCCGAGACTCGGAAAACAATTCTTCGATGGCGGAATCGGCGAGGTAGGAATACTGATCCCAGAGTGTCGTGGAGAGGGGTGCGGCGTGGGTATCGTTGACGAAGCCGCTTGCGCCGGGCGGGTCGGGGGGGAGGAGTTTGAGGACGAGAGATTTTTCGGCGACGGTTTGTTCCGCCTCAGTGATCGTGACCTCGAGGTCGAAGCCGAAGAGGGTGCGCAGGGTATTGCGGTATTCGGGTGCGGAGAGGCGGCGTGGTTGGAAGGGGCCGGCGAGTGCTTCTGAGGGAGGAGCGAAGTGTTTGCCGTGCCAGGCGAGGAAGGTTTTGCGTTCATCGGCGCTGGGTTGCGGTTCGTCCTCGGGAGGCATTTCCTCGAACTCCAGGACATCGGCGACCTTGTCCCAGAGGTCGGCGTTGGCGAGGGCGTCTTCGGAGGTTTGGATATTTGAAAAGTCGACTTTGCCCTTCACTTTTTCGCCGCCGTGACATGCGAGGCAATGTTCCTCGAGGAAAGGGCGGATGTCCTTTTCGAAGCCAGATGCGACCCCGGAGAGGAGGGCACAAAAGATCAGGGATGTGACGATTAGTTTCATCGCGGGACGGTGTGTGGCCCGGGCGGGCTCATCGCGGAAGGACGACGGGATTAGAACGGGTCTGAAGGGTCTAATCTGTCAGGTCGATCGGGCTAGTGGGGTAGCTCGGTGGAGGCTAGGGATGAGTCCTAGCGAGGAGGGATTGGAGGCGCTCGAGGATGGATGATCTGTCGGGGTTGTTTGCGAGGTTTCGCGTTTCGCCGGGGTCGTTTTGATGGTCGTAGAGTTCCCGCGCGAGGACGGCGCCGGTATGGTGGTCGCGCCATTCGGTGTAGCGATAGCGATCGGTGCGCATGGAGTATCCCATGGCGTCGGGGTTTGAGCGATCGGGGGGGTAGGCGGGTCTGGGGTGCCAGGTGAAGGCGGCGTCTTTGACCGTGGCATCGGGGTTCTTGAGGAGGGGGGCAAGGGAGACGCCTTCGAGATTGCGATGGGGGGCGGGCAAGGCGCAGAGGTCGACGAGGGTGGGGTAGAGATCGAGGAGTTCGACGAGGGCGTCGGTGCGTTGGGCTTTCTGTTGGCCGGGGGTGGCGATGAGGAGAGGGACGCGCGCGTCGAGTTCGAAGTTGGAAGTCTTGGCCCAGAGAGAATTTTCGCCGAGGTGGAAGCCGTGGTCGGACCAGACGACGATGATTGTGTTGTCGCGGAGGCCGAAGCGGTCGAGGGCGTCGATGACTTTGCCGAGTTGGGCGTCCATGTAAGAGATGTTGGCGAAGTATCCGTGGCGTAGGGCGGCGGCTTCGGCGGGGGTGGGGCGTCCATCGGGATTGCTTTTGAAGCTGCGATTGATTTCGCGGCCGTCGTGGAGGGCAATCTCGGGGACGTCTTGGGGTGGGTCGGGATTTGTGGCGGGCGGGAGTTTCTCGCGGTCGTAGATCTGCCAGTATTTTTCGGGGGCGTTGAAGTGGGAGTGTGGTTTCCAGAAGCCGACGCCGAGGAAGAAGGGTTCGTCGCGGTCCTTAAGTTCGGCGAGGGCTTTGACGGCGAGGTTGGCGACGCGGCCGTCGAAGTAGGCATCATCGGGGACATCGCGCCGGTCGAGTTTTGGGCGTTCTTCCAGTTGTGGTGGGAGCTCACCTTTGACCATGGGTTTGTCGGCGCCGTGGGTGTTGTAGTGGAGGACTTCCGGGGCGCTCCAGGAGACGGGGTCACCTTTGAAATCGTCCTGGCGCCAGTTGTGGAAAATTTTGCCGACGTTTTGTGCGTAGTATCCGTTGTTTTTGAAGTGTTGTGGGAGCGTCACGATATCGGGGAAGCGGGAGCGGAAATGGGTGGGGAGGTCCCAGATTTCGAGGGTGGATGGGCGGAGGCCTGTGAGGAGGGAAGCGCGCGAGGGGTTGCAGACGGCTTGTTGGCAGTAGGCGCGTTCGAAGAGCGTGGCGCGGGTGGCGAGTTTATCGAGGTTGGGGGAGTGGATGTGTGGGGCGCCGTAGCAACCGAGTTCGGCGCGGAGGTCGTCGATGGCGATGAAGAGGACATTCAAGCGTGACGCTTGACCCAGATGCGGCTGCGCCGCGGGAGGCTCAGGCCCGTCGGCGGCGGCGAGGACAGATGGTTGCGCGGGGGCGCGGAGACTCGAGAGGAGGAGAAGGAGGATGACGGCGTATTTTATCATCACGAGGGGGCAGCGCTGGGTGTTCGTTGGGCGATACTTGGCCTGGGACGGGCTAAGAGGGAAACGGGTAGGCGGGGGTGGGTTTTATCGGAAAAAGCTGGAATGGGGTGGATGCGGACCTGTTGGGAGAGTAAAGAAGGTCGATATGATGGTGGAATGGCATTTGAAGATTGAATGGAGTCCCCGGCTGGTAGTCTAAGGAGGTATGAAAAGTGATTCGTGGAGTTGTTGGAGTCGGTTTCGGATTGGTTTGAATTTGGTTTTCGGTCTTACCGCCGTCGTGGTGCATGCGTTTTCGGGAATGGCGGAGGGGTTGGAATTGGAACTAAGCGAACCGCGTGAGGAGCTTATCGTATTGTATGCGACGGGGGAGGCGGAAGAGCAGGCTTCGCGGGCCCTGGTGAGGCTTCGTGTGGAGACGAAGGAGGACAAGTTGGGCGCGGCATTGGCGAAGAACGGCGAGTATCGGACGGCGGTGGTGAACGCGCTCGTCGAGGCGGGGATCGCGAGGAGTGACATCAAGTTGGAGAAGTTTTCGTCGACGCCGTCTTACGGAAAATTTTCGGGGAAAGTGAAGAGTTACACGATTTCGAACACGATCGAGGTGGCGGTTAGCTCGGAAGAGCAGTTTGTGGCGATTGCGGGTATTGTGGATGAAAACGAATCGTTGGAATACGGGAGTCGCCGGATTGATTATGAGAGCATTTCGTCCGAGTTGGACACGGCGGCGGCGAGAGAGGCGTTGCAGCGGCTGAAGCGGAAAGCGGCCGTGCTTGGTGAAGAGTTAGGCAAGCGATTGGAACTGGTTCAGTTCACGGAAGTGCCGGTCGAAAAAGAGGTGGAGGGACACTATGCGAGGGCGCGTGTTCCGGCGGCGAGTTCGGGCGGATTGCTGAGCAGAGCGTCTGTTTATGGAGGGGTTGCCGAAGTGGATGCCGATTTTGGTGAAGTTAAGCGGGTGGTGGGGATGGAGGGGCGATTTCGGGTGGTGGCCTCGGGTGGCGAGTAAGGCCAGTGTTAGGACATGGATCGGTTGATTGATGGGGATGGCGTAGGAGAATGTTGAGGGGGCGGAGAGTGATTTTGGTCTCAGTTTGAATCGGTATTTTCGACAAGTTTGTATTGGAAATCGACGGAAGGGGGCGCGTTGCCGAAGCCGGTGATTTGGAGAATGCCGGTGGCGCCTTCGCGGGTTTTGAAGAGGAAGGTTTTTGGGGTCTTGCCATTGGTATCGAGAGGGGTGGTGGAGCCGGGGGTGAAGGTTTCGAAGGCGGAGGCGATGTGTTTGGGGATGATGTGGTTCCATTCTTGGTTTCCGACGGGCATGGCGATGAGATCGAGGCCGACGAGGCCTGCCATTCCGGTACCACCGGGGAGGTATGCGCTGACGGCGTCGACGCCGTGTTCTTTAAAGAAGGCGGCTTCGGTTTCGCGGGGATCGACGGCGGGGTCGTGGTGAGGCGGGGGGTTGGGGATATCGATGAGTTTACCGGTATCGAGATCGATCATGGTGTTTTTCTTTTGATCGGCGGCGGCGAGGGAGATGGTTTTTACGGGGCCGAAGGTTCCGGTGGGGGTTTTGGTGTCGGGATTGGAATCGGTGGGGGCGGGGAAGCGGGCGAGGTTATCGGGGCCGGTGCCGGGGATGATTTTGAGTTTCAGGGTGACGCCTTCGGGGTCTTTGACGCTGCCGAGGATTTGGAGGGCGCCGATGGTGCCTTCGCGGGTGGCGAACTGGAAGGTATCCATGCGGACGTTGTGATTGTGGTTGAAGTGCGGTTGCATCATTTCGATCGAGGATTTTGGAAGGCGATTGATTTGTTCTCGGACGGTGTGGGCGTCGAGGGTGTAGAAATTGGGTTGGCCGTCTTTGTTTTTGGGCGGGGTGGTGCCCACGGCTTCGTAGAGGACGAGGCCGTTGGTGCCATCGGCGAGGGCATCGGCGCCGCTGGAGCGGAGCCATTCGAGCATTTTGAGGCCGTCTTCGTGTCTTTCGGCGTCCCAGAGGAGGGCGCGGCGATTGCGGAAGAGTTCGAGGATATCGGGGGGTGCGGAGAGGAGCGTGCCGGTATCGAGGTCGATGAAGGTTTCTTTGTCCTGGTCGAGTTGTTGGAGAGTGCGGACGAAGGCGGGGGAGAAGCCGCGAGTGGGTGGGCGAGGAGAAGGGGGGCCGGTGTCGAATGTGACGCGGCGGGGGTGGGAATTGAGGAAGCCCCATTTGGAGAGGAGTTGTCGCCACTCGGTCATTTCTTTTTGGGTGGCCCAGACGGTGACCTGGGTGCTGACTTCGCCGGGTGACCAGGAGCAGACGGGGGTGCCGTCGGCTTTTTCCAAGAGGGTTTTGACGAGGTCGTTGTATTCGGGTGTTTGGAAGGGGGCGGCGACGTTGAACACTTCTTTTTGGAAGTAGCCTTGTTCGACGAGGCGGTCGCGGTGTTTGGTGAAGTTTTCGTCCCAGTGTTTTTCATTGGGGCGCTCGTGGATCATTTCGCGGGCGTGATTGAGTTGTTGGATGTGTTGTTTGACGACACGATTTGGGTCGAAGAGCTCGCATGAGCGGAGGCCGAAGATGATCGTGATGGAGAGCCAGATGGCGATGTTGACGGAGGCGACGATGGAGGCGGCTTTGCCGGGTTGGCGATAGCGGCCGGGGAGGGCGAAGATGAAGCCGGTGAGCGCGGTGAAGAGGATGGCCCAGACGAGGAGTTCCGGGGGGTTGGGTGAGTTGTAGAGTGCGGCGCCGCCGAGGGCGGCGGGGAGGATGGCGTAGATCAGGGCGGAGAGGCCGAGGGGGAGATCGACGGCGGATTCGGGATCGGGGTGGCCTTGGACGGCGGTGGCGTTGATGAGCATCGTACGGAAGAAGAGAGTGAAGAGGACGAGATCGGCGATGTAGAACAGGGCGGCGGGGATGGGAAGGGCATCGGAGGCGAGCTCGGCGATGAACCAGAGCACGAAGGCGATGGCGAAGAGGGTGGCGACGGGTTTGGCGTTGCGGATTTTTTGGACGTTGTGATCGCGGGCGTAGTCGTCAAAGCCGTCGGCGAGTTTTCCGTAGGCGATGAAGGCCCAGTAGAAATTGTAGAAGGGGATGAAGAGGAAGCCGACGGCGGCGCCGGGGGAGGTGGCGCGGTATTTTTTGGGGAGAGCGTTCCAGCAAGTGTAGAGGAGGAAGGCGAAGGCGATCATGCTGGGGACGGCGGTGAGCCAGAAGAGTCCGAAGAGCGTGTCATCGGCATCGCCGGAGTCGGTGGCGATGATGAGGAGGGCGAGGATGGAGTTGACGGAGTATGCGAAGAGGGCGGGGAGCCACCAGCGTTGCGGGGTGAGCCAGGGGGAGGGTTTTGGGGTGTCGGGAAGTGGGAGTGGGGACGGGGGTGAGTCGATAGACGGTGGTGATGTGGGAAGGGGGTCGGCTTGGCCGATGCGCTGGATGCGGAGCCATTTCCAAGCATTGCATCCAGGGCAGAGCATCCAGCGGCGAGGGTTGCCGGTGGCTTTGTATCGGATGGCACCGGACTCCCAGAGGGAGGCGGCGTATCCGCAGTCGCATTTCATTTCCCATTGGCGGGAGTCGCGGCGGAGGGCTTCGAACGCGGAAGCGGGGAGGATGAATTTCAGGAAGCGTTGGATGGAGCCGTGGACGTCCTTTGGATCTGGTTCGGGGAGGTGGGGATGGGGGCTGACGACGGTTTGGATTTGGGTGCGGAAGTCGGCGGCGGTGGCGTATCGTTTTTCGGGATTTTTCTCGAGGGCGCGGAGGACGATTTCGTCGATGCGGACGTCGACTTCGATTTGTTTGGAGGGCGGGGCCGTCACGCCGAGTCCTCGACATGCTGCACGCCTTCATGCGTGTCTGGGGCGGCACGGATATGGATCAGACGCCGCGGCTGAAGAAGTGCCTGCG
>JBCCIR010000084.1:0-23760 GCA_039028175.1 Verrucomicrobiota bacterium | reverse complement strand
TTTCCCTAATTATCAATCCAACTCGGGGCGTTTCGGTATTTTGTCCACACCGCCTAGTCCATACCACCTGACAAAACCCCCGAATTTCCGACTGGATTTCCCCGCCAAACCAGTATAAAGCTAGGGTTCCCCACCCTTTAACACAGTCTCAATGCTTTTCCCTCGGCACCTCCTCGCCGCCCTCGTCGCGGCCGCGCTTCCCATGCTCCTGGGCGGTTGCGCCCTGTTCAACCTCGCCGCCAATACCGCTCTCACCACCACGGCCATCGCCACCCAAACCGCGATGTCCGCCCTCCCCATCAAGCTCGCCTTCAAATGCATCCCCGAAGGCACCCTCATCGATACCCCGAACGGACGCACCCCCATCGAAGAACTCAACCCCGGCGACACCGTCATCGGCTTCGCCGGCAATCCCGTCTCCGTCATCGAACGCCACACCTACGACGAAGACCCCACTTCAAAACGCTTCATGACCCTCACCTTCGCGAATGGCGCCAAAGTCGACCTCTGCGACATGCACCGTATCGACGGCGTCCACGCTATGGACATCGCCGTCGGCGAAACCGTCGGCGGCCAAACCCTCGCCGAAATCGAAACCTACGACGGCGTTCACCGTAGCTACGACCTCCTCACCGGTGATGCCGGCTATCGCATCGACGGCATCCCCGTCAACAGCATGATCGAGGAACTCAATAACGCCGCCTACCAAATGTGGCTCCACGGCGAACCCCAACAATAGCGCCCCAGACCTGACCCGGTATGGATGAGCGCGTGCCCTTCGTAGCCTTGGCGAAGAACGGGTCCCGCTCGTCCGCCTCCGCTATGAGTAAAATATCTTCCCCTGCTACCATGACCTCCAACGCCAAAAACTATCCCTTCTTCGCCGGCGCACTGACTTTGCTGCTGATATTCCTCGCCGCATCCACGCCCGCCGCCGCCGCCGACCGCCCCCCAAACGTCATCCTCATCCTCGTCGATGACATGGGCTGGATGGACCTCTCGTGCCAAGGCAGCGACTACTACAAAACACCCAACATCGACCGCCTCGCCTCCGAAGGCGTCCGCTTCACCAACGGGTACGCCGCCTGCGCCGTCTGCTCCCCCACCCGCGCCGCCGTCCAAACCGGACGCTACCCCGGGCGCCTCGGCGTGACCGACTGGATCCGCGCCCGCTTCCAACGCGGCAATATCGGCACCCCCGACGCCAACCCTACCGAATACGTCGGCACCCCCAATCGCAAACTCCTCTGCCCTCCCAATCCCTACTGGCTCGAACACGACGAACTCACCCTCGCCGAAGCGCTCGCCCCACACGGATACCAAAGCGCTTACGTCGGGAAATGGCACCTCGGCGACGAAGCATGGTATCCCACCGGCCAGGGATACGACGTCAATCGCGGCGGCTGCGACTACGGACAGCCCCCCTCATTCTTCGATCCCTACAACAAACCCGAACACAAGCATCCCATGATCCAGGAAGGCATCCCCTTCCTCCCCGGCCGTCAACCCGGCCAATACCTCACCCACCGCGAGGCCGAAGAAACGGTCGAACTCATCCGCCAATGGAAGGATAAACCCTTCTTCATCAATCTCGGACACTACGCCGTCCACACCCCCATTCAGGCCATCGAAGAAGTCGCCGCCAAATACGAACGCGACGACAAAACCGACACCAATGCCAAATACGCCGCCATGGTCGAATCCGTCGATGACTCCACCGGCGCCATCCTCGATGTCCTCGAAGAACTCGACCTCGACGACAATACACTCATCATCTTCACCTCCGACAACGGCGGCCTCGATCGCAACGGCGGTCCCACCGAAAACGCCCCTCTCCGCAGCGGCAAAGGATACGCCTACGAAGGCGGCATTCGCGTCCCCTTCCTCGTCCGCTGGCCCGGCGTTGTTCCTGCCGGCAAAGTCTCCGATACCCCCGTCTCTTCGATCGACCTCTTCCCCACCATCCTCGCCGCCGCCGATGTCCCGATCCCCGACGACCGCGAAATCGACGGCCTCTCCCTCCTCCCCCACCTCAAATCCGGAACCGCCACCCCCGTCGATCGCGATGAACTGATCTGGCACTTCCCCCACTACCGCCACGACCCCGGCCCATACAGCATCATCCGCAAAGGCGATCACAAACTCATCAAGTTCTGGGAAGGTATCTACGAACTTTACGACCTCAAAAACGACATCGGGGAAGAACAAAATCTCGCCGATTCCCAGCCCGAAAAAGTGAAGTCCCTCGACAGGCGCCTCAAGAGACAACTCAAGCAAATCAAAGCCAAGCTCCCCGTCGTCAATCCCGCCTACAAAGAAAAACCGGCAAAAAAGAAGAACGCCTGACTTGCCCTCTGGCTCGTTTCCACACTAGCCTAACACAATCATGAAATTTCGTTCCCTCTCGCTCCTCGCTGTCGCTGCGGCCTGCCTCGCCGCCGCCTGTTCCTCCACCGTCGGCGTCGGCAGTGATCCCCTCGGAGATTTCACTTCCGTGAACATAAAGACCTCCGACTCCGCCCTCCTCGGCAATACCATCGTCGAAGTCTTCCGGGAAAACGGTTTCACTCACTCCTCAACCGGCGCCGTAAGCATGACCTTCCGCAAAATGGGATCCGGCACTACTGATCTCGTCTGGGGTAACAATATGAACGACAACCCCGTCTACATCGTCGCCACCGTAAACGTCATCCCGAAATACGGCTCGAACGAATACCACGTCACCTGCACCCCCACCATCCAACAACAAAACCGCAGCTTCGGCACCAGCGAAAAACACCCCGTGCTCATGGGACGCATCGGCTATCAGGGCATCCTCGACGAAATCAAAAAACGCGTCGAAAAAGGCCAAGCCTGACGCCATTGCAATCCTGCTCTCGTTTGCCGGGACAACCCGGCTTCTCCACTCAACGATCAGCCAAAACTCCCTCGCCCGCCCCGAAAACAAAGGTGCGGCTCGTTGTCCCCAACGAGCCTCCGCAGCGAAGCCCGCAGGGAGAAGCGAGGACTAAAACTTTCGAACTTCCAAATACCGACCCCCCCTTCCCCCACTTCATCATTCCGTGTTCATCATTCCCCACTTCCCCCTCCTTTGACCCCCGAAACCCTCCAACAACTCGAAGATCGCCTCCTCGAAGAAATCGCCGATACCGAGGAACGCGTCGTTGAGCTCGAGAAGATCGTCGAGCCCATCGCTCCCGACAAGGCCATCGGTCGCCTCAGTCGCCTCGACGCGATGCAGGACAAGTCCGTCACCGAGGCCTCCCTCAACCAAGCCAAAGAGAAACTCTCCCGCCTCGAATCCGCCCTCCAACGCATCTACGACCCCGAGTTCGGCGTCTGCGTCACCTGCCACGAGGACATCCCCATCGATCGCCTCCTCCTCATGCCGCACGCCACCCAATGCGTCGCCTGCGCCTCCTCTTAATCCGCCATCGGCTAGTACTGGAGGCGCGGGCACCCAACCGCGCTGCCTCCCAAATTTCCCTCATCCCCCTCCCACCTCGACTCGCAAACTGCGCAATCGATTCAACGCCGACGCCAACTCATGCCGTCGAAACGCCGCAATCCCTCCCGGTCGCCCCCCCGCAATCCCATCAAATCCCTCGCGCTCAATCTGCTCCCCTACCGCGTCCAACACCTCCCCCACACTCCGCTTCCCATCAATAATCCCCTTCCCCCGAGCCCACACCAACGCCGCCGCAATGCCACGCGTCTGCGACTCCGTAATCAACTGACTCACCGCCCCCAAATCAATCGTCTCCTCCCCAAACGAAATCACATCCATCGCCCGCGTCTTCACATTCACTTCTTTGCGTCCTCGCGCCGGATCAATACTCCTCGGCACCGGCACGCGCCCCCCGTTTCCACCCATCTCCAAGGCCCGCGTCTCCTCCTCACGGCCCGTCTCTCGCGCCGCCGCAATCGCTTTCGCATCCGCCGTCACATCCCGCGGCACATACTCCTCCATCATGATCACCGTGTCCGCCACATCGAAATAATCCCCCGACCCCCCAATCACCAACACTGCCGACACCCCGTGCTCCTCATACAACGGCCGCACCCGGTCGATGAACGGCGTGATCGGCTCCTTGTCCCGCGCGACCAATTCCTGCATCCGGCGATCCCGAATCATGAAATTCGTCGCCGCGATATCCTCATCAATCAACAAAGCGTCCGCCCCGCTCTCGATCGCTTCCACCACGTTCGCCGCCTGCGAAGTCGAGCCCGACGCATTCTCCGTCGAAAAATTTTCCGTCCCCTTCCCTCCCGGCAAGGTCCCGATAAACGGCGAGATGTTCACCCCCGAGACGCTCCGCCCATCCTCCGCCCGTATCTTCACCGCATCCCGCCGCGTCACCACAAACTCCCGCCCGTCCCCAGGACAGTGATTGTATACCCCGCGCTCCAACGCATTCAACAAAGTCGACTTCCCGTGAAACCCCCCGCCCACAATCAAGTTCACCCCCTCCGGAATCCCCAACCCACACACCTCACCCCGGTTCGGCACCGGAATGGTCACCCGCAAGCTCTCCGGACTCTCAAAGGCCCGCACTTCGTCCCCCGTCATCGGCCGCTGGTCCACTCCCGACCGACGCGGCAACACCGCCCCGTCCGCCACCATCGCCACGAGCTTCCGCTCCGCCAAACCCGCTCGCAACGCATCCGCATCCTCGTTTACTTCCACCGCCTCCTGAATCCGCTCCTCATTCAAAGCACGAAACAACAACGATTCCGCCACAATCCGTGGCAAATCCCCACACAGCATCGCCGCCGCACCCCGCCCCAACACCCGCCGCCCCTGCGCCGGTAACCCGACAAAAAACCGCGCCTCCACCGCGTCCTCCTCAACAATCACCGCGGTCCGCTCCAACACTTCCTGCCCCGGCCGATCATTCCCAAACATCCCCGACTTCCCCGATCCCGCCCGCGAAGATACGTTCCGGCAAGCCGCCGCAAACGCCTTCGCCAAATAGGTCTCCAACCCCACCCGCCGCGACCCGCTGCTCCGCGTCCAATCCGGAAACCCCGCCACCCCCGCAGAAACCCGCACCCGCATCCGCGATGGCCCCGCAAACGGATCCCCCTGCACGTAATCCACATGCAAAACAAACCCCGCCTCCCCCGGCTCCTCATAATGCCGTCCCTGAATATCCTTGTACGCCCGGTATCCCTTCCCGTCGATCCGGTGCAGGTCATGCTGCAAATCATCCATGCTGTCCATAAGTCCTCGCTGATCTGTTAGTTCCCGATAATCATATGCCCCTCGCGAATCTTCAACACGTTCGCCCCCTGAATCAGTCGCAACTCCTCCTCATACACGCCCGCCATCCGCCGAAACGAATCCAAGACAAACTGAAATACCAGCTCCGGTATCTGAATCCGCCCCACCGAACTCCCTTCCGACCGCACAAACCGCCCCTCGGGACCATCCTCAATCGATAAGACAAAACTCACCGTCGAAAGCCGCCCAAAACACCGCCGCACCAGGAAAATCTCAGCTTCGTCTTCCCTCAACTCCACGCAAGCCCCCTCAAACGACGAAACAAACCGCGCCAGCCCCGTCTCCCGCCCAAACAATGTCGCCCGCAAATAGGCATTCACCTCCGCTTCCTCGATCACCACCCCGCCACGGCCCGCCCGCGCCATCACCTCACGCAAATCCCGGCTCTCCACCGCCCCCGGACCAATCCGCAAACCCTCAATCCCCGACATATCCGCCGGCGTGAACGCTCGTGCCGAAATCCAAATCGAAAGCAACGGCAACAAAACCAAGATCATGATCCCCGCCAGACAACCACCCTTTTCCTTTCCCGCCATCATCAAATCGACCGCCACCGGCCGCCCTCACTTAATCCCCCGAGCTCCCTCCCGATCCCGACCCGGAACTCGCCCCTGAACCGGAACTCGATGAACCCGATGAAGAACCCGATGACCCCCCCGTATCCCCACCCGTCGCCTTGCTATCACCGGAACCACCCTTCGTCTCCCCTCCACCCGATCCGCCGCCGTCACCGCCTCCGCTTCCACCCTCACCACCCGATTCCTTCTTCGCCCCCGCTTTATACGACTCGCTCCGATAATCCGTCTCGTAAAAACCCGACCCCTTGAAAATCACCCCGGCCCCCGTCCCGATCAACCGCTTCATCTTCCCGTTACACCCCTCCTCCAGGCAATCCTCCAACCGCGGGTCGTTCATCGACTGAAAAACCTCAAATTCCTTCCCGCAGGTCTCACAAACGTAATCGTAATTCGGCATCGCTTCGCTCCAAATCGGCCCCCGAAGGACTCATCCGCCCCCCGTTTCCGGTCGTTACTTATACTCGGTGCCCCACACCCGGCAACGGCAAATAAACCCCAACGCCCCCATTCCTTCACAATTAAAGAGTTGCGTAAATGGATTGCTTAAGACATCTTAATCTTTCTTGCGTAAACCGCTTCATCTCAGATAATGAAGGAAACCCAGTAGCTCGCCCCATGAGGTCGCCCATCCGCTTTACCGTCGCCGTCGCCGCCCTGATCGCAACCGCGTTCGTTCTTCTAACTTCCGGATGTACCTACAATTCTTCTAGCGGAGGAAATTACTACGGTGCCGACGGCACTCAATATCTCGGCGCCCTCGGAGGAGCCCCCATCGGCCGCCAACCCTACACCCCAGGCGGTCCCCGCGTCCTCCAGGACAACGTCTCCTACTGGGACGGAGACAACGTCAGCGGCCCCGCCTCCATCAGAATCGATCTCAGCGACCAAAAAGCATACTTCTACAAAGGCGACCAAATCGTCGGCGTCTCACAAGTCTCCACCGGTCGCGAAGGTTACAGCACCCCCTCCGGAAATTTCAAAATCTCGCAAAAAAACAAAGACCACCGCTCCAATCTCTACGGCGATTACGTCGACTCCTCCGGAAACGTCGTCATGCGCGACATCGGTGTCAAAACACACACCAAACCCGCCGGCACCAGCTTCCTCGGGGCCCCCATGTGGTATTTCATGCGCGTCCACGGCGCCGTCGGGATGCACGCCGGATACATCCCCGGCTACCCCGCTTCCCACGGGTGCATCCGCCTCCCCGAACAAATGGCCAAGAAATTCTACGAGCACTCCTCCTACGGCACACCCGTTACCATCACCCGCTAATTTCCGCGTCTCCTAATCACTAGGACGATGGGCCTACGACTGTGCTATCACGCCTATCGATCAGGCGATTCTAAAGAAGTGTCGCGTGCTCTGCAGATCGCAACCGACCGTCAAAATGGTTCGATTTCACTCAATTCTCCCGCAGATTCATCGGATCATGATCTCCGGATGGCAAAATCAAGCGTTGCACACGCCTTCTACTACGCCACAGATGCCCATCCGTTTTTTTCCGATCTTGCAGATATCCTACAGTGCCCTTGGATTGAACTTAGAATTCAAGAAGGCGACCATTGGGACTACACTTTGCACCAGGCATCTGCGCTCATTGATCGGTTTTCAACCTCTCCGGCGTATTGGGGCCTAAGTCCGGAAACCTATCGAGGCGATGCTGCTCTACTTGCAGGCATATGGCAAATTGCTCCGGCTAAAATTGAAGCATATCTCCGGCATTGGACGCCGGAACTCTATACCGCAAAGACGAGGGCATACCCGACTGATGCCGCGGCATATGGAGACTACAATCAGCTATTCGACTTTATGCGGGCGCTCGATGTGGCTGAACCAGTGGACTCAATACACGAGTTGGTTCTTACCAGCGAAACCTAGCCGTCACCTAGGAGGGCCAGTGCATCCGAGTATCGCGGGTCCTACTCACTCCTCCCCCAACCGCGCCCGCCGCGCCGCCTCATTCTTAAGGCGCAACCCGTTCAAGCGAATAAATCCCGTCGCATCATCCTGGTCGTAAGCATTCGTCGGATCCGCCTCCATCGTCGCCACATCCGGATTATACAAACTCCGAGGCGATCGCCGCCCCGCCGACATCACATTGCCCTTGTATAACTTCAAGCGAACCTCGCCCGTCACATCCTTCTGCGATTCCTCCACCAAGGCCTGCAGCGCCTCCCGCTCCGGCGCATACCAAAAGCCATTGTAAACCAATTGACTGTATTTCGGGGCCAGCGAATCCCGCACCAACATCACCTCGCGATCCATCGTCAAACTCTCCATCTGGCGATGCGCCTGAAACAAAACCGTCCCCCCGGGAGTCTCATACACCCCGCGACTCTTCATCCCCACAAATCGGTCCTCCACCAAATCCACCCGCCCAATCCCGTTCGCTCCCCCAAGCCGGTTCAACACCTTCATCACCCCGAACGGCGTCAATAACGTATACCCGTCCCGCCCGCCCTCCACCGACGACTCAACACCCAAAGACGCCACCAGCTCATCCAACCCGTCCACCTTCAACCCCACGCAATCCCCTTTCTCGAACAACAACTCCACATACGTCGCCTCATCCGGCGCATCCTCCGGCGACACACTCAACACATACATGTCCCGACTCTCCGCCGCCGTCGCATCAAACCACGGATCCTCCAATACCCCGCTCTCAAAACTGATGTGCAACAGGTTCCGATCCATGCTGTATGACTTCGACGCCGATGCCTGCACCGGAATCCCCTCCGCCTCCGCATACCCAATCATCTCCGCCCGCCCCGGAAATTGCTCCCGAAAACGCTCCTCCCGCCACGGCGCGATCACTTCCATCTCCGGCGCAATCGCCGCCGCCGTCAGCTCAAACCGAACCTGGTCGTTCCCCTTCCCCGTCGCCCCATGCGCCAACGCCGTCGCCCCGTTCTCCCGCGCCGTATCAATCATCCCCTTGAATATCACCGGCCGCGCAATACTCGTCCCCAATAAATACTGGTTCTCGTAAATCGCCCCCGCCCGAAACATCGGAAAAATAAAATCCCGCGCAAATTCCTCCCGCAAATCGCCAATCACACACTTCGAAGCCCCCGTATTCAAAGCTTTCTCCTCAAGCCCGTCCAACTCCTCCTCCTGCCCCACATCCGCACAATATGCAATCACCTCCGCCCCATACGTCGTCTGCAGCCACTTCAACAATACCGACGTGTCCAACCCCCCCGAATACGCAACGACTATCTTCTTCATCTCTCCTAAGAAAAAAAAGCCGGGAGCGCTTCGCGCCACTCCCGGCATAAAATTGGTAGCGGGGGCAGGATTTGAACCTGCGACCTTCAGGTTATGAGCCTGACGAGCTACCGGGCTGCTCCACCCCGCGGTCTAGGGCTCGCAATATGCGAGGCCTCCCCCTGCCTTGCAAGCAGTTTCTCCCTCCCACCCTTGATCCCTCCCCACTCCTCAAGTATGTCTACTCCAACACCAACCGCCCCATGGAAATTACCGTAAACGACGAAGTCATCCCCGCCTCCCTCTTCGAACAGGAACGCGATCGCCTCCACATGGACGAAAATAGTCCGCCCTATCACGAACTCGAAGACATCGTCCGCGACAACCTCGTCTCCAGAACCCTTATCCGCCAGGCCGCAAAGAAAGCAGGAATCGAAATCTCCGCCAAAGAAATCGACGAATCTCTCGCCGACCTCAAAGAAGAAGCCGGCTCCGAAGACCTCTTCTACCGGCGCTACGGCATCACCAGCGAACAGGAAAACCTCGTCAAAGAAGAAATCGACCTCACCCTCCAGGTCGAAAAATTCCTCGAAGAAATCACAAAAGATGTCGCCCCACCCACCGACGCCGAAATCGAAGAATACTTCCAACAACACCAGGCCGAGCTCTCCGTCCCCGAAGAAATAGAAGCCTCACACATCGTCAAAAACGTCCACTGCGAAGACGAAGCGCCCGAAGCATTCAATGAAATGCGCGAAGTCCGAAAAAAACTCGTGGACGGCGCCGACTTCGCCGAAACCGTCGCCGCTCACTCCGACGCCAAAGATAACAACGGAGAACTCGGCCGCTTCCAGCAAGGACAAATCCTTCCCGAACTCGAAACCATCGCCTTCTCAATGAGCAAAGGTGAAATCTCCCCCGTCTTCCCCTCTCAATTCGGCTACCACATCGTAAAAGTCACCGACCACACCCCCGCCCGCCCACAAACACTCGACGAAGCCCGCAATACCGTCCGTGAAAAAATTCTCTACAATCGGAAAAACAAAACCATCGAAGAATGGGTCGACACGGCGGAATCAAAAGCCACCATCAGCATCCGCGAAGAAGCAGAAGAATCATCCTGACTCGTCACCCCCTCTACTGCTCCAACAAGGCGTTGAATAATTCCTCCATCTTCGCCTTATCGTCGATCAATCCCCGCCCCGTCGCCTTCGTCCCGCCCGGTGCCCCCGGCCTCGCCCCCCGCACCGTCGATATCGATGGCCTCGTCGCCCCGCCGGCGTGATCCGCTAAACGCCGACTCAAATCCTCCAACATCTCCCCGTCTTCGCTCCACACCCGAACCTCGGCCATGCTGAATCCCCCCTGCGGTTTGCCAAAAAACGCCGGCCGTCCCGCCATCGACCGCACCAGGTAAGCCTCCGGAACACCCACCTGCAGCTGACCCGAAATTGCTCCGTCCGGAGCCAACTCCACATTCCCCGTCACCCGCAACAACCCGGGCGTCGTTAACGAAATCTCATCAATACTCCAAATGCCCCCTTTCGCGCCACACGCGCCGATGCCTCATCACCCAACCCCGCACGCATCAACTTCGATTCCCCACAAAAATCACTCAAGCGATCCAGGAGCTCGAAATCCCGAATCTCCCCCCCCGCGATCGCAACCTCTCCCTCAATGTCCGGCAATCCTTCCAAACCCATCTCCTGCCGGATGGTGAGGTCTCCATTCACCCGTCCCGACACGCGCTGACTCCACTGCTCCGGCAGGACTTCATGCAATGCGATATCCAGTAACCGTAACCCCACCTCCGACTCTCCTCCCCCACCCAACGTCACTCGACCATTCGCAACCACCACTCCCTCGCCTTCCAATGACCGAAGTTTTCCATCCCGTATCGATAACCCGCCCTCCTCAAAAACAATCTCCCCATCCCACACCTCAAACTTATCGTTCCCAAATCCTGTAACCTCCCCTTCCACAACTCTCGCCGCCTTCATGCCGGCAAAGTTCGTGCTCAACATCCTCACCCCATCCAACACCACCCCCTCCCGCCCACGGGTTCCCTTCCACTCCAATCGAATAATATCCACCTCCAATTCCCCGATCTCCCAATGCAACGGCACGGGCATCAACCCCACCCGCGGTTCCATCTCCTCAATACCACCACCACGCGGCAACGATTCTCCTCCCACCGCTCTCGCTCCCCTCGCGGGATCGATCACGATCTCGCACTCGTCAATCGTAAGACTCCGCACCACCCACGTCGTGCCAACAAATGATGGGACCTCGAGCTTGACCTCGACCTCTCGCAGTTCCACTCGCTCCAACTGGCCGTCATACCCGCCCTCCACTCTCACCCAAGGTGCAATAACCGACGTCCCCCGCAATTTCAGCTCTCCCATCGTCACTTCGCCCCCCAGCACCGACTGAAACACACCGCCCAACTCTTCCCGAAATCGATCACCCTCCAATCGCATTTTCGTGGTCAAGATAGCTCCCACCACCGCCACGATAAATAACACCATCACCCCCAACAAAACCCCATACACAACCCGCCGCCGTCGGGCCTTCTCATACTTCGGCTGATAAGTCCTCCGCCGACGCCGACGCCCCACCCGGGGATCACCCTTCCGCGATCGATGGATACTCTCCATCATCGCCTCCTTGGATATCTGGCGCCTCGCCTCCCCCTGTTCGTCGTCCTCAGCTGGCATAACCTTCTTACCTCAAAACCCGAACCCGTCCCTCGAAGTGATCACTTCCCCCGATCAGTTCGTAACAAACTTATTCACCGGCGCGCCCGACGGGTCAATGATCCGGACCGTCACAAACAATATAATCGCACGCTTCTGACGACGTTCCGCCGACGACTGAAACAAACGACCCACCACCGGCAAATTCCCAAGCACCGGCACTGAATCCTCAATATCCTCCACGACCTCCTCCAACAATCCCCCGATTACCACCGTCTGCCCGTCCAGGACCGTCACCGATGTCGTCTCTCGCAAAGACTGAAATACCGGCATCAATATCTCATTCTCCGTCACCACCCCGCCAAATGCCGGATTTATGATCGGAGTCCCGTAATTGATAAACCCAATGAACTCCGACACCTCCGGACTCAAACTCAAATCCACAAACTTGTTGTCCGGCCCAATCACCGGCTCCACTTCCAGGATCGTCCCCAATTCCCGCGTCTCAAAAGCCGTCGGATTCGCGGGCGTCACCGGGAATTGATCCGTTGGCACAAATATGTCGGCATCCACATCGTCATCCGTCTCTACTACACCCACCCCTTCCGGTATCTCCGGCGGATCATACTCAGTCGGATATATAAATTCCCGCACCGCTCGAATACTCGCGATCTGATTGCTCCGCGCCACCGTCTTCGGAACGTTGAGGATATCCACACCCTTGTGCTGACCGATCGCCCGCATGACAACCTGAAACTGCGGATCCGTAAAGACACCCGCTAAAGAAAATACCCCCGGCGCCCGAATGTCTGGAGCCGGCTGTGGAGAGGTTCGGTCCAATACCCCCTCAATCGAATCCAATTCATTCAACTCACCGCTCCTCAGCCCGCCCGTCACCGGATTCTGCCCGATGGGAACCCCGGAATTCGGAGGCACAAATGGCCAATTGGCCGGATTCTGAATTCCCTGTCCCGTCGTCCCCGGCGTCCCCCCGGCTCCAAACACCCGCTCGTTCCCCACATTGAACGCCCCCAACAACCAATCAAATCCCATCTCCTCCAAATTGTCCTGCTTGATATCCAAAATCCTGACCGCAATCTCCACCTGCTTCGGTATATCTGTGATGCTCCCGTCCACAATCGCCTCCACCATCTCCATCGCCGCCGGCGAGGCCCGCACAATCAACGTGCTCGACTCCGGAAGAAACTGCGCGGAATCATCCGGACCAAAAGGAACCCCTCGCGATTCCAAATACCCTTGCGCCGTTAATTTCGGCGCCAACTCCGATCCGCCTCCAGTCGCCGCCGGCGCAAACGGATCGTCCACGACCGCCCCGCCGCCCGCAGGCGCACTGCTCAAAAAATTCGGCGGCACACGAAATACCTTCATCATCTGCCCCGTCGAATTCGCCGCCCCCACCGGAGACACCACCACCGCAAATTGCTCGATGTCATACCGCATCCCCGTCAACTCCGTCACATACCGCAATAACACCGAAAGCGGCGCATTGTTTAACTTCAACGTCACCTTCTTCGTCCGACCCAACGTCGCATCCCCACCGTCATTCAAAATAATCCCAACCCCCCTGCTCGCCGCATTCGCCTCACCCACGTCCAACTCCACACTCCGCTGACGGATATACTCAATCACATCGTCCAACGGCGTGTCCTGAAAACTCACACTCGGAACCACGATCGTCTCCAACTTCGCCCGCATATACGCCCGCGGATCCTCACTCCGCGTCCGGTATACATCCGTCCCCCCTCCCGGCAACGACAGATTCGGCACAGGCAACTCCCACTCCGCATCCACCTCCGCCAACATCTTCGCCCGCGTCTCGTCATACGCCGCATTCGCGTAATGCGACATCTCTACATCCACCCGCTCCAATCCCTTCCGCGCCGCCACATTGTATTTGTCGAAAGCCAACACCTGCGCAAAATACAAACTCGCCCCGTCAAAATCCCCCAAGTCCATCAACCCATGCGCCTTCCTCAACAATCCCTCGACCTTCTGCACCAATGCCAAATGCTCCGGGGTATTCGCCTTGTTGTAATAATCGTCACTGCGCAGCCGCTCCCGTAACCTCTCCGCCGGCGCATACGTCGATCCCACCTCCGGCAGCAACAACGCATCCAATACCGCCCCCGCCTGATCAAAACGCGCCTCGTCCACCAGCTGCCGGGCATAGGCCGTCGCCGAACGCTCATACTTCGCCAAGGCCGCCGCCCGCATCACCGCCATCGCCGGCGTGTCCCGTAACCCCAAAAACGCCTCCCGGTAAGTCGCCACCGCCTCCGACAATTGCCCCTGCGTGTAAAGCAAATCTCCCTCCCGAATCAAAGCCTGCGCCTCCTTCAATTCCGCCTGCCGCCTCGCCACTTCCCGCTCCGCCGCCGCCACCGTCGCCCCCTCAACACTCCCACCCCCACCACCCGGAAAATCCCCCGCCTCCAACATCGTCCCCCAAATCAAAGTCCCCATCACACCCATCACCATCCCCCACCCAAACACACCCATCCCCGGGCCTTTCGCCCAGATACCACCACACCGCCAGGCAACATGCTGCCGCTTTCGTATCGTCATTGTTGAGGGACCAGAGAGAGGGAAATATTCACCCCTCCACTCAGATTGGGCGCTACCCTACGCCAAGTTCCCCCGATTTTACAAAACTTTCGCCCCCGCCGAAAAGTCCAAAGATCGCCAAAACCCCCAACCCCAAAAGGATTCACCGCCCCCGCCCATCCTCCCGTAATCCCAACTCCAACTGCCGCTCACGCCTCACCACCCCACCAGCCGTTCCCCCCAAACGCCCCCGCCCCATCACTCGCCTCCGCAACCGCCCAAACCAACGCCTCCATCCCACAACAATCCCCGCCAATATCCCTCCCCACCCATCACGAATACTCATCCCACAAACATACTGTTCAAAAGAACAGACACAAGCCCTTTTCCCTCAGCCACCGCAATTTCTCACCCCATCCCCAAAAATCAATCACCCCTCATCCGACACCCCTTCCCCCTCACCCCCAAGTTCCGCACCCGCACTCTCCTCCGCCACCGAAACCGGCCCCACAAAGCCCGCCCCCTCCGCCGCCGCCATAAACTGCAACAGAATCTTCCCCCCATTGTCCCGAAACGCATGCAAATCCTCCGGACGACGCTGCTGACCCGGCCGGAAACACACCAGCACGTTCCCCTCCCCCTCCACCGCAATCCCCCGTATCCGCGTATAATGCTCAATCACCTGCTCCGTAAACATCGCCCGCACCGCCGCCTCATCCTTCCCCTTCACCGCAAACCCTTTCGCAAAACCAGGATGCGCCGCGGAAAAATCCACATCCACATAATCCCACTCCAACGGAATCTCATGATACGACCCCACCGGCCGCATACTAAACCCAGGCAAATTCATCCCCTCCTTCTCAAAACAGGCCACCGTCTGCACCTGCTCAATCATCAGCTTCCCCTGCCCCACCCGACTCGAAAAATCAAATATCGACATCAACGCCCCCTCCCGCGTCCCCTGCATCACATTCATAACCTTCCGCTTCTTGCCCTGAACATACAAAGGAATGTTCCGTAACCCCCCCGGCAACACCGACTTGTCCTTGTCATACGACTGCAACCCCAAGCGGCTCGCCAAACTATGCAGGAACTGAATCCGCATCTTCTCCCTTCTACTTGCAATGACCACAAGCAATATCAAAATCGCCAAAATGATCAGGCCCGTGAAGTAAGCCGGTACTAAATCAGAATCCATCTCCTAAACCTCGTGTGGTATCATGAGGAACGCCCTACCTTCAAGCGAATCCTTTTAGCGTCAAGGTTTTCTTTGCCCTCACCACACCCTCACATTATTCGCACACCACCCTCCCCAACCCCTTCATGATCCCCTTCCCCATCACCAAAAAAACCGTCGCCGCCATGATCCACGTGCCCGCCCTGCCCGGCACCCCCCATTCCAGTATCCCCGTCCCAAAAATGATCCCCGCCGTCCGCAACGAAGCCAAAATTTACCGCGATCACGGCGCCGATGCCATCCTCGTCGAAAATATGCACGATCGCCCCTACCTCCGCGGGGATGACGTCGGACACGAAATCACCGCCGCCCTCTCCGTCCTCGCCGCCGAAATCAAAGACGCCGCCGGCCTCCCCTGCGGTATCCAAATCCTCGCCGCCGCCAATAAACAAGCCCTCGCCTGCGCCCACGCCAACAACCTCGACTTCATCCGCGCAGAAGGCTTCGCCTTCACCCACGTCGCCGATGAAGGACTCATCGATAGCAACGCCGCTGAACTGCTCCGCTACCGAAAATCCATCGGTGCCGAAAACATCGCCGTCCTCACCGATATCAAAAAGAAGCACAGCTCCCACGCCATAACCGCCGATATCGATGTCGTCGAAACCGCCCACGCCGCGAGCTTCTTCCTCAGCGACGGACTCATCCTCACCGGTGCCGCCACCGGACGCGAAGCCGACCTCGAAGAAGTCCGAGCCGTCAAAAACGCCCTCCCCGATACCCCTCTCGTGATCGGCTCCGGCACCACCCCCGAAAACATCCGTGATTATCTCGCCCTCGCCGATGGCGTCATCGTCGGCACCGCCATCAAACAAAACACCGACTGGACCCAACCCCCAGACCCCGCCCGCCTAAAATCCCTCCTCCAAGCCGCCCGCCCTTGATCACCCACACCCAAT
This sequence comes from Verrucomicrobiota bacterium, assembly GCA_039028175.1. GTDB lineage: Bacteria > Verrucomicrobiota > Verrucomicrobiia > Verrucomicrobiales > DEV007 > JBCDBW01. Next base: position 7,291 of record JBCCIR010000084.1, on the reverse strand, counting down.
TCCTAATTCCTAATTCCTAATTGCGTTGGCGCAGCCAACGCTAAAGCTCCCACGGCACCTCGTTCCGCACGTAGCGCCCCCCCTCAAATCCACTGAAAAACATTTCCAGCAAGGGATGCGACACCCCCTCACCCAAATCGTCCGCCTCCAAACTCGACTCCGCCGCATACGTCACACTCGGACTCCCGTCCACCAAGACATGATACCACGCCTGATCCTTCGGCGGTTGCGTCTGATTTTTCCGATACCACTCCTCCGACCCCTCAAAGCACCCCGTCAATGCCACCACGACCCCGCGATATCCATACCGCCGATGCCGCACCACTTGTCCAACTCCGAAAAGAACCTCCCCATCTCCACGATACCCCTCTTGCAGCCTGATCACGGCGCCACTATATCACACCCTCCTCCATCATTGCACCCACACCCACTCCGCTTCCCCCACAACCAATTCCCCGTTGATTTATCACCCTCCCTGTTACATCCTACCCCCTCTCCAAAGCGCGATTAGCTCAGGGGTAGAGCACATGCTTCACACGCATGGGGTCGCTGGTTCAAATCCAGCATCGCGCACCACCTCACCCACAAGAGATTTTCTGGTTGAGACCCCGCCCCATTGCCCGACAATTTCCACATGCGGCAATTCTTCGGCCTCGCCATCGGTCTCATCGTCGGCATCGCCGGCGCTACCCTCTACCTCAAAAGCCTCCCCCCGGATCCCGGCTCCCTCGCCGAAGAAACCGAGCAAACCAAGGCCGATCTGAAAAAAGCAAAACGAGAGATCGCCACACTCAAAGCCGAAACCGGAAACAATACCCGCTCCCGACCCGGCGACTCCTTCTCCGATCGCACACGCCGCATCGCCGATGACATCCGCGCCGGAAGACTCGTCGACATCGACGAGGTCTTCAACGCCACTAAACCCCTCATGCGCGATCTCAACCCCCTCTTCGAACGCATCCGCCTCCGCGATCAAAAGAACCACTTCGACACCATCGCCGGAAACTTCTCCCGGGAATACAACCTCACCCCCGCTCAGGAAGAAAACCTCCAACGCTACCTGGAAAAAAAAGGCAGGGAAAACACCGCTCGCTACAGCAAAATCCTCACCAGCGATCAAACCACATTCGAAGACTTTGTCCGCGCCTCCGATGACTTCGAACGGGACGACGGCCTTGATGAGTTCATGGAAGACACCCTCCAGGGCGAAACCCTCGAACAATTCAAAACCAATCGCCTCATGGAAAAAATCGAACGGGTTCAGGACGAAGCCGATCGAAAAATGGAACGCCTCGACCAAATCGTCGATCTCGACGAAACACAAAAGGACCAAGTCTTTACCCTCATGGCACGAAGCTCCCAAGACTACGACCCCGAGATGCAGTTCGAAGGCCTCACCAGCGACACCACCCCCCTCACCGCCGGCCAGTCCCGCAAAGAAGCCATCCTCTCCGTCCTCAATCCCGGACAACGCGCCACTTACGAAGCCTACCAAGACGAACAACGCGCGGAAGCCGCCGCCGACCTCCGCGAAATCGGATTAAAACTCCCCGCTAATTGGGACGTCTTCGACCAAACCGACCTCTGAACATGACCTCTGATCCCGCCATCAAGGTTCGCGACCTCCGCGTCGACTACGGAAACTTCGTCGCCGTCGACGACATCTCCTTCACCGTTCCAAAAGGCGAAGTCCTCGGCCTCGTCGGCCCCAATGGTGCCGGCAAAACCAGCACCTTCCGCGTCCTCGCCACCCTCATGGAACCCACCTACGGCGAAATCCGCGTCGCCGGGATCGATATCTCGGAAGAAGTCCAGGCCGCCCGCCGCATCCTCGGCTACATGCCCGACCTCGCCCCCGTCCCCAGCGACCTCAAGGCACGCGAGTTCCTCAACTTCCACGCCCAATCCCACTCCCTCGGCTCACGCGCCCAATGCCTCGAACGCGCCGACGAATGCCTCGCCACCGTGAACCTCGAAGACAAACACAATGCCTGGTGCCGCGCCCTCTCGCGCGGCGAAACCCAACGCCTCGTCCTCGCCAAAACCATGCTCCACCACCCCCAGGTCCTCATCCTCGACGAACCCGCCAGCGGCCTCGACCCTTTCTCCCGCCGGGAACTCCGGCTCGCCCTCCAAAACCTCGCCCGCCAAGGCGCCACCGTTATCGTCAGCTCACACATCCTGACCGAACTAACGGAAATGTGCTCCTCCATCTGCATCATGAATCAAGGCCGACTCCTCGCCTCCGGCTCCGCCGAGGAAGTGCGCCGGAAACTCGGTCGCTCCGAACATCAACTCACAATCACCGTCCTCCAAAACGCCTCCGAAGCCGCTGACTGGCTCCGCCTCAAAACAGGGGTCCACGACGTCTCCCATACCGACAACAAAATCACCTGCGGCTTCACCGGAAACGACGAAGAACAAACCGCCCTCCTCGCCGCTCTCGTCACCGCCGGTTACTCGGTCAAAACCTTCGAAGAACAAGCAACGTCCTTCGAAGATATCCTCGTCGAAGTCGCCGAAGGCAATCGCAACTGATCCATGCCCCGTTCCCCCTCCATCACCTTCTGGAAAATCTGGGCGAACCCCATCTTCCGCCGCTATTGCCAATCGCGACTCCGACCGCGCGGCCTCGGCTTCACACTGCTCATCACTCTAATCCTCGCCGCCTTCCTCTTCTTTATCTTTCGCTTCAACGCCATCTACAATATCAACATCGATCTCATCGACGCCGAACGCGCACCCATCATTCCCCTTCTCTTCCTGCAAGGCGTCATTCTCTTCCTCCTCGGAACCGGTCAGGTCGCCGGAGGGATGACCGCGGAATCCGACGAAGGCGTGCTCGACTACCAACGCCTCGCCCCCATGAGTCCCCTCGCCAAAGTCGTGGGATACCTCTTCGGACTTCCCATCCGCGAATATGTCTGCTTCGCCGCTACCATGCCCTTCACTCTTTGGGCCCTCTGGCGCGGCATGGTCGAATGGCAAATCGCCGCCCAACTCTACCTCGTCTTCCTTAGCTCCGCCATCCTCTACCACCTCACCGGCCTCGTCGCCGGCACCGTCATCAAAAACAAACGATGGGCATTTCTCGCTTCCATGGGACTCGTCTTCCTCCTCTACACCGTTATGCCGCAAGTCTCGAACTTCGGCCTAGCATACTTCCGCCACCTCACCCTCTACCCCGTCTTCGAAGAATACCTCGCCTTTATCCTCCCCCGCGATCAAGGCGCCCTCATCCTCGCCGGACGCTCCCTGCTCGGCGTTACCCGGTTCTTCGATCTTAATCTCTCCGAAACCTTCGTCACCCTCTTCTCCCAGGGAATTCTCAGCGCCACCCTCGTCTCCATGCTCTGCCGCCGTTGGCGCCGCGCGGAATCACACCTCCTTGGAAAAATTTGGGCCACGGTCCTTTTCGCATGGATCCAAATTGCCCTGCTCGGCAACGCCCTCCCCCTGATCCGCCCCGGCCAAATCTTCCCCTCCAACGAATTCAACCGTCGCTTCGTCGCCGGGGGACTCCGAGAGAACTGGTCTCCCGAGCCCGCCGAAGTCATCGCCATGGCCGGCACCGTCGGATTCGTCTCCCTCGCCATCCTCTGGACCTTCACCGCCATCATCACCCCCAACAAATTCACCCAACTAAACGGCTGGCGCCGCGCCCGCAAAAAAGGACGCTCTTCCCTCGGCGTCGCCTCAGACCCCGCCACCGCCCTCCCCTGGGTCGCCTTCATGACCGCCTGCGGCGCCGCAGGCTGGATTCTCTTCACCCGCGCCATCGTCGAATCCCGATGGTTCCCCGGCACCGAAATCTCCCCCATCACCACCATCGCGTTCATCCTCGTGTTCTTCACCGGCGGCATCGGATTCCAGACCCTCCTCGAATCCAAAGGCGCACGGACCACCGTGCTCGTCGCCATCCTCCTCGGCGTCGTCCCCCTCCTCCTCGGCTCCGTCCTCGCAACCATCTCCGCCAAACTCACCGCCCTCGCCACCCCCGCCATCTGGATCATCGCCCTCTCCCCCGTCGCCGCCCCTTCCTACGCCGCCATCACCACCCTCGACATCGTCAACCTCCCCCTCGTCATCGCCCGGGCCCTCCCCAACGCTTTCTGGTTCTCCCAAGGCATCGCCGCTCTCATCACCCTCTACCTCCTCACCCACCTCCGCCACTCCCGTCGCACCATCAAAAACGAAGCCTGATCACCCCCACCAGTCTACCAGCCCGCCCCCTTCGTCTTCGTCTTCACCCGGCACAAATACATGTCCGAGGTCAAATACAACACCGTCCCGTCGTCCCCCCAAGCCACGTTCGCAATCCGCTCCCCCGTATCGATCCGCCCCAACAAGGTCCCGTCCGGACTCATGATGTGCACCCCGCCCGGCCCCGTCGCAAATAAGTTCCCATTCACATCCACCTTCAACCCGTCCGGTAACCCGGGAAACTCCGCCCCCATCGCCGTCACATCCGCCAATATCTGCGCCTCCCCCAAGGTCCCATCCTCCAATACCGGAAACGCCTTCCAAATCGCCGCCTCCGGATCCGATTGCGCCACATACAACACCTTCTCGTCCGGCGAAAACGCAATCCCGTTCGGCCGCGTCATCTCATCCGTCAATAAAGTCACCTCACCCGTCTCCTTGGAAATTCGATACACCCCGCAAAAATCCAGCTCCCGCCGCGGATCATCCCAACGCTCCGGCAACCCATACGGCGGATCCGTAAAATAAATGTCCCCGTTCGATTTGATCACCGCGTCGTTCGGACTGTTCAATCGCTTGCCGTCATAACGATCCGCCAATGTCATCTTCCCGCTCCCCACAGGCAACATCGACACCCGCCGGTCTCCATGCTCACAAAAAATTAAGGTCCCCGACTGATCCAACAACAACCCATTGCTCCCCGGTTCCCCCCCATACTCGCCCGGTCCGGTAAAACCCGCCGGCTCCAAAAAAACCGCCGTCCCCACTCCCTCCTCCCACTTCATCACACGATTCCGCGGAATATCCGAAAACAACAAATACCCGCCGCTCGCACTCTCCTCGTCCGGAACCCATACCGGCCCCTCCGACCATAAAAACCCGCCCGCCAACACCTCAATCTCCGCATCCTCACCGATTAATTCCCCAATCGCCGGATCCAATCGCTCAATCGTCCCGATCCGCGGATAATTCGCCGTCTCCTGACTAAAGCCCGTCGCCAATAACGATACCATTACCGCAAGCCCAGCCACTACCCCCTTTGCCCGGCCAATTGTTCCTGATCGCTTCATGTTCTTCTCATTCCAGTCCCACCATCGCAACATCACTCAATATTCAACGCCTAACACCATGATTATTAACACCACACCCATAAAGAAAAAAACTGCCCGCCACCCCCCGCTCTTTCACCACAACTCTCATCTCCACCCCTTTTCGCAACCCAACCACCCCGCGTCAGGTTTACTTGATGCCGCCCAAAGACCGGAGTAGCTTAGTTCTCTTAACCAATCCCTCAGGCGATGAGGTCTGCCCCCCACCACACAACCCTCTCTCCCCCCGCCACCACGGCCCCCGCCGCATGGGTCGCACTCGCCATGGTCGCGCTCACCTTCTGCCCTCGCAACACGACCGCCCAGGACGAAACCACCTCATCACCCTCCTCCCCGTCCCCGACCACCCTCGATACCCCGCCCGACTCACTCTCCACACACGATGGAAATACTCCCGCAACCGAATCTCCAGAATCCGAATCGCCAATCATCTCCGCAGACAACTTCTGGCCCCAATGGCGTGGCCCTCATTTTAACGGCGTGGCTCCTAACGGATATCCGCCAACCGAATGGAACGAAGACTTAAACGTCCGATGGAAGATTCCCCTCCCCGGTCGAGGCACTTCCACCCCCATCGTGTGGAACGACAAAGTCTTCGTCCTCACCGCCATCAACACCGAAAAACAAAACCCCGAAGCCCAACCCGCTCCCAAAACCGGTCCACGCCGCGGCCCCTTCGCACCCGGACGCCGCTTCCGACCCTTCGGCGGAAAAGAAGGAGGTCGCCTCTTCCCCACCGCCCCACCCGTCCCAAAACATGTCTTCCAATTCCTCGTCCTCTGCATCGATCGCCAAACCGGTGCCACCCTCTGGCAACACGCCGCCGCCCAAAGCGTTCCCCATGAAGGCCACCACGAAAACAACTCCTTCGCCTCCGCTTCACCGGTAACCGACGGCGAACGCCTCTACGTCTCCTTCGGGTCCCGCGGCATCCATTGCTACTCGCTCGACGGCGCCCCCCTCTGGTCCCGCGACCTCGGTCACATGCTCTCGCGCCGCTCCTTCGGAGAAGGCGCCTCCCCCACCCTCGCAGGAAACACCCTGATCCTGAATTGGGACCACGAAGGCCAGTCCTTCATCGTCGCCCTCGATAAATTCTCGGGTGAAACTCTCTGGCGAACCGATCGCGACGAAGGATCCACCTGGTCCACTCCTCTCCCCGTGTCCACCCCTGCCGGCACCCAAATCGTCACCAATGGCCACCACGCCGTCCGTAGCTATGACCTCGCCAACGGTGACCTCATCTGGGATGCCTCCGGTCAAACCGAACGCCCCGTCGCGAGCCCCGTCGCCGGCCTCGACCATGTCTTCGTCGCCAGCGGATACCGCGATAGCAAACTCAGTGCCATACAACTCGGTCACACCGGAAACCTCACCGCGACCGATGCCATCTCCTGGGAACTAGACCGCAATACCCCCGACATCCCCTCACTCCTCCTCTCGAATGACCGCCTCTTCTTCCTCGCCCGCAATAGCGGCATGATCTCATGCCTCGATGCCCTCACCGGAACCACGCACTTCGGCCCCGAACGCATCGGCGTATACGAAGTCTACGCCTCACCCGTCGCCGCCGACGGACACATCTTCGTCGCCGGACGAGACGGCAATACTATCGTTCTCAAAGACGACACCACTCTCGAAATCGTCGCAACCAAGTCCCTCGACGATCACTTCGACGCCTCACCGGCTATCGCCGGACCCGATCTCTTCCTCCGAGGCAAAAATCACCTCTACTGCATTTCTCAGGCCGCCCCCACCGACTTCGGCAAATCCGTCATCGCCGCCGAGAATCCACAAGCCCCCGATTCCCCCTCCGAGTCAGCGCCCGAATCCCTCCCCGACCCAACCCTCCCTCCGACCACCCCCGCCACCGCGCTCGACCCGGTCCCCAATCTCGAGCCCGATACCCCCCTCACTTCCCCGCTCCCCGAACCTCCCCCGCTCCCCGAACCGGAAGTCCCAAATCCATAAAAGCGGCC
>JBCCIR010000083.1:0-24297 GCA_039028175.1 Verrucomicrobiota bacterium | reverse complement strand
CCCCGCCAAACTCCCATCCAATTCGAAAAAACTCTCACTCTGACCCGCCGTCAATATCTTCAGCTCCGGCAATCGCGTCGATAGAATCATCTTCCCCACATCCGGTTCCTCGGAAGTCGCCAACGCATCATAATAACCACGGCAATACCGCGCCCGCCGCGACAAAGACAATCCCACCCCTCCCTGCGGATCCGTGTCCACTAACAACGTATGCCAACCGCGCCGCGCCAGCGAATACGCCAAGTTGATCGCTACCGTCGTCTTGCCGACGCCACCTTTCTGACTCGATATCGCGATACTAATCACTTCCCTGAAATAGATCCGAGCCGCACCATATCAAATCACCAGCGTTTTGCCACCCGCGAGACGCCCCAACCAACCGCAAAATCCTCACGGCCAACAAGACTCCCCCCGAGCGCCGATACCGCTTTCCACGGGGGCCCTCTGTGATAGCTTGTCTAATCAAACCCTCACCAATGAACAAGTCCCGATTTCCCGCCCTCCTCCTTCCCCTCATCCTCCTCGCCACCTCCGCCCCCGCCCCCGCCGCCGAAGACGATCCCAACGCCGCCCCCCCATCCCCCTCCCTCAACCGCCTCGCCACCGAAAAATCCCCCTACCTCCTCCAGCACGCCGATAACCCCGTCGACTGGTACCCCTGGGGCGACGAGGCCTTCGCCAAGGCCAAAGCCGAAAACAAACCCGTCCTCCTCTCCGTCGGCTATTCCACCTGCCACTGGTGCCACGTCATGGAACACGAATCCTTCGAGGACCAGGAAACCGCCGACTACCTCAACAAACACTTCATCTGCGTCAAACTCGACCGCGAAGAACGCCCCGACGTCGATCGTATCTACATGAACTTCCAGCAATCGCTCCACGGCAGCGGCGGTTGGCCCCTAAATGTCTTCATGACCCCTGATCGCACCCCCCTCTTCTCCGGAACCTACTTCCCAAAAGAAACCAGCCCGAATCACCCTGGCCCCACTTTCCGTGACATCCTCGAACGTATCGAAAACCTCTGGACGGAACGAAACGACGAAATCGCATCCAATGGCGCCTCCATCCTCAAACAAATGACGGAGTTCTACGCCGCCACCCCGGAAAATATTCCGGACGCCATGAACCCCGAACTCCCCGATGCCGCCACCCAACAGTTCGCCTCCATCTTCGATAACGATTACGGCGGCTTCGGCTCACGCCCAAAATTCCCCCAACCCGCCATCCTCGCTTTCCTCCTCGAATACCAAAACGAAATCGACCCCGAAGAAAACACCCAGGAAGCCCCCAAACAGCAAGCTCTCCTCTACATGGTCGAAAAAACCCTCGACTTCATGGCCGCCGGCGGCATCTACGACCACCTCGGCGGCGGCTTCCATCGCTACGCCGTCGACGACTACTGGCACATCCCTCACTTCGAGAAAATGCTCTACGACCAGGCCCAGCTCGCCTCCGTTTACCTCGACGCCTATCACATCACCGGAAACGAAGATTACCGGCGCGTCGCCGACGACATCTTCCGATACGTCGAACGCGATCTCACCCACCCCGACGGCGCCTTCTACTCCGCTGAAAATGCCGACTCCCGCGACCCCGAAAAACCCGACGACCCCCACGAACACGAAGGCGCCTTCTACGTCTGGACCCAGGCCGAACTCGAATCGCTCCTCGGACTAGAAACCGCGGAAATCTTCAACGCCGCATACGATGTCAAAGAAGAAGGAAACGCCCCCGCCGGCTCCGACCCCTTTAACGAATTCACCGGCAAAAACACGCTCTACCGAAAGAAGACCGACGCCGAACTCTCCGAATCCTTCGACCAAGCCGAATCAGAAATCGCAAAATCCCTGGCCGATGCCCGCCAGACCCTCCTCGACCACCGCGCCACCCGCCCTCGCCCCTCGCTCGACGACAAAATACTCACCGCCTGGAACGGGCTCATGATCTCCGCCTACGCCAAGGCTCACCAAATCACCGGCGAAGAAAAATACCTCGACCGCGCCACCCGCGCCGCCACCTTCATTCGCGATCATCTCTACGATAAAGAAAACAATCGCCTCCTCCGCTCCTGGCGAAACGGCCCCGCCAATATCCCCGCCTTCACCGGCGATTACGCCGCCTACATCCAGGCCCTCCTCGACCTCTACGAAGCCTCCCTCGACTACCAATGGCTCGAACTCGCCGTCCAACTACAAGACGAACACCTCGCAAACTACTACGACAAAGAACACGGCGGCTTCTTCGACGCCCCCGAAACCCAAACCGACCTCATCCTTCGCCTTAAAGAATCCCGCGACGGCGCCCGCCCCGCCGGAAACTCGATCGCCGCCCTGAACCTCTTGCGCCTCGCCGCCCTCCTCAAAGCCGACCGCTTCCAGCAGCCCTTTGAACAATCTCTCCGCCTCTTCAATTCCGAAGCCGAAACCTCTCCCACCAGCCACACCGGCCTCCTCACTGCCCTGACACGCTTCAACCAATCCCCCACCCAAATCGTCGTCGCCGGTAACCCCGATGATCCCGCCACTAAAGAAATCATCCAACTCGCCCGCGCTTCCTATCACCCCAACAAGGTTCTCCTCCTCCTCGACGGCGGCCCCGCCCAGGAAGCCCTCGCCGCCCAGAATGACTTCCTCGCCGCCTTCACCCAAAAAGACGGCAAACCCACCCTTTACCTTTGCCGCGACTTCGTCTGCGAAGCCCCCGCAAACGATCTCAAAGACGTTGCCTCCCAATTGAAACAACTTTAAATTGAAATATTGGGCCCTCCCCGGCACAATCCCCACCCCGCCCCCCCAAAGATAAATGGCGGACCTCACACAAATTGACCACCACCTAGCACCATGAAGACAGTTCTCGCTTCCCTCATCATCGCGACGGCCACCCTCGGCCTCGCTCTCGCCGATACGATCATCCTCAAGTCGGGCGAACAAATCGAAGGCACCATCAAATCAGAAACGGACGCCTCCATCGTCGTCGAAATCCAGGTCACCAACACCATCAAAGACCAGAAAACCATCCAAAGAACCGATATCGAACGAATCGATAAACTCACCCCCGACGGGGCCGCGTGGGACCGAATCGAAAACTACATCCCCACCCCGCCCCTTCTCACCCTCACGGAATACCAGGGCCGCATCGCGGAAACCAAACGCTTCATCGATCGCTTCCCGGATTCCACCCACAAAGGCGACGCCGAAGAAATTCTCATCACTCTCCAAGGCGAGTCTGAGAAAGCCGCCAAAGGCTTCATAAAAGTCGGCGACTCATGGATCTCTCCCGAAGACCGTGAGAAAGATACCGCCGCGATCGATGCCCAGATCACCCTTCACAAAATGAAGACCGCCCTCGCGAACGAACAAGCTTTCGCCGTCCTGCGAGACTTCGAAACCATGAACAACGAATACCGCGGCACCATGGCCTTCGTTCCAGCTCTCGACGTCGCCCAGGAAGCCCTCAAGATGGCCGCCGGAAACATACAACGCGCCCTGGGCGACTTCGCCTACGCCAAGGAACAACGCGAAAGCAAATGGGCCCTCATGCCCGAAACCGAACGCATGCAGGTCGAGAAACTATACAACGACCAACAAGCCGTTATTGACGCCAAGATCGCCGCCGAAAAGAAAGAACGCGTCAAGTGGGTCACGGTAAATCCCGAGTCCGAAGCCAGCCTCAAATCCGCAGCCGAAACCATCAAAAAAGAAGTCGCCGCCCTCGCCGGATACGACAAAGGAGTCCTGCAGGAAGGCGCCGATCTCATCGTCCAAGCCCGCGCCGCCGCAGATGCCGGCCAGTTCGACGAAGCCCGAACCATCCTCGCCCAAGCAGGCGAAGAGATTGGCCGCACCAATTACCTCACCTTGGTCCAAAACAACATTAAAGCCGACGAAGATGCCGAGCGTGAAGCCCGGCGCGCCGCGGCCGACGCCGCCCAAAATACCCGCTCCCAGGAAGCCCTCGCCGATATGAAAAGAGCCGGTGAAGAAACCGACACTACTAACATTGAGAACGTCGCCGCTGACCCCCTCGCCGCTCAGCGCGAACGCCGCAAGGCCGCCATGGAAAAAGAAAACCCCCCGGAAAAAAAATCCACTCCGTCCACTCCCTCGACCGCCCAAAAATCCGCCGCCGTCACACGCCCCACTCCCCCTCCCGCAGCCTCCTCAGGAGGAGGCGGCTTCAGCTTCTCCACCCTCATCATGATCCTCGCCGGCATCATGGTTGCCGTCACCCTCGGCGCCATCGTCATGAAGAAGAAACAAGGGGGCTGATACACCGGGACCAGCACCCTCGCGCGCCCGGCTTTTCCCCCGGACCGCTCGCACTTCACTAAGTGTTATCACGTGCTGCACTCCTCACATCGCTCGACATCAGCATCCCCCCAAGGCCTCCTCACAACCGCTGTCCCATCACTCCCGGCGGTCGCAAACGCTCATTACTCCCATCTCGCCCCGCTCCCGCACAACCCTACCATACGTACCCATGTTTGAACTCAGAACCATCCTCCTCTTCCTCATCACCGCCTTCGCCGAAATCATCGGATGCTATCTCCCCTACCTCTGGCTCAAACATGACAAAAGCGCCTGGCTCCTCGTCCCCGGCGCTCTCAGCTTGGCCCTGTTCGTCTGGCTGCTGTCCCTCCACCCCGCCGCCGCAGGCCGCGTCTACGCCGCCTACGGTGGCGTCTACATCGGCGTGTCCCTCATCTGGCTGTGGATGATCAATGGAATCACGCCAACCAAATGGGATCTCCTCGGCGCCTCGGTGGCCCTCGTCGGAATGTCGATCATCATGTTCTCGCCTCGAGACGCGTAATCCCCACACCGCTTCTCACGATTCATTCCGCAAATCACCCCCCGCCTCCCCACACCGCCGGCCCCTTCCCGGCACAGCGCTCCCCCCTCCCCCACTAGACCCATCCCCCTTTCCGATGTAACCTACCCCGATGCGCACCGCAGAGATCCAACGCAAAACCGCCGAAACCGATATCGAAATCACCCTCCTTATCGACGGCGCCGGAACCAGCACCATCGATACCGGCATCGCTTTCTTCGATCACATGCTCACCCTCTTCGCACGCCACGGCCTCTTCGACCTCAACGTCAAAGCCGTCGGCGATATCGAAATCGATTGCCACCACACCGTCGAGGACACCGGCATCGTCCTCGGCCAATGCTTCGCCAAGGCCCTCGGAGAAAAGCGTGGCATCACCCGCTACGGCGCCGCCTACCTCCCCATGGACGAAACCCTCAGCCGCGTCGTCGTCGACTTCAGCGGACGCGCCTTCCTCCAATACAACGCCCCCACCAACGTCGACGCCATCAACAAGGGCTTCACCTTCCAACTCGTAGAAGAATTCTTCCGCGCCTTCACCCACAACGCCGCCATCAACCTCCACGCGGAAATCCTCTACGGCCGCGATGGCCACCACATGGCCGAATCCCTCTTCAAAGGCCTCGCCCGCGCCGTCGATGCCGCCACCACGATCGATCCCCGCCGCGGCGATTCTATCCCGTCCACCAAGGAAACCCTGTGAAAGTCGGCGTCCTCGACTATGCCGCGGGTAACCTCCGCAGCGTCCTCAACGCCCTCAAATCCCTCGAGGCCGACGCCACCCTCGTCACGAAACCCGACCAAATCGACGCCGTCGACACCCTCGTCCTCCCCGGACAAGGCGCCTTCGGAGATTGCGTGGGTAACCTCGTCTCACAAGGCCTCTTCCAACCCGTTCGCGACTGGATCCACGCCGGAAAACCCTACCTCGGCATCTGCATCGGATACCAAATCCTCTTCGAAGCCAGTGAAGAATCCCCCGGCACCGAAGGACTCGGCGTCCTACCGGGAAAGGTCGTCCACTTCCCCCGCGAATCCGACCTGAAAATTCCTCACATGGGATGGAACAATCTCTCCCTCACCAATCCCGACGACGATCTTTGGTCCGGCGTCCCCGAAAATCCCCACGTCTACTTCGTCCACTCATACTACCCGACTCCAACCGATAACTCCGTCGTCGCCGCCACCTCCGAATACGCGCTCCCATTCGCCGCCGCTGTCCGCCGCGGAAACCTCGCCGCCACCCAGTTCCACCCGGAAAAAAGCCAGGCCACCGGCCTCCAACTCCTCAAAAACTACCTCACCAAAATCGCCCCCGCCTAGCTCGCCCCTGTGACCAAATACCTCTCGCGTGCTCTGAAACCGAAGGTGCGGCTCGGCGTCTCTGTCGAGCCTCCGCAGCGTACCCCGAAGGGCGAAGCGAGGACTAAACTTCCCTCACTCCCCCTCCCGCTCATCCAAAAAACCCTGCTCCACCAAAAACGCATCCGCCGCATCTAAAGTCCCTACATACCGCTCGTAATCCACATTGCAGTTGAAAAAGCTGTGCCCCACGCCCTCAAACTCCACGAGTTCACAAACATTCTTCTTCCGCCGCATCCGCTTCGCAAACTTCTGCACCCCCTCGATCGGCACCATCCGGTCACCCACCGCATGAAATATCAAGGTCGGCGGCAGCCCCTTCCCCACGCGGCCCAGGGGATTCAAGGCCTTCACCACCCCCGCATCCGGAAACCGCTCATCCCCATACCCCTTCCGGGAAATATCCACCACCGGACTGAACAAGACCATCGCATCCGGCCCGCTCCGTCCCTCAATTATCGCCCCCCCCCCGCCCGCCTCACCCTCCGCCATCGCCGCACATACCACCAGGAACGCCCCTCCCGATCCCCCCGCGCCCACCACCTTCTCCGGATCAACCCCTAACTCTTTCGCCTCCCGTCGCACCCAGCGAAACGCCGCCTGCGCATCCTCAACTCCCTCGATTGGACCCGCCCCGTAATTCGACTCCGTCCGGTATTCACACGCAATCGCCACCATCCCCCGTTCCGCCAAACACGCGCAGTGCGGAAAAAATTGCGAAACCTCGCCCGCATCCCAACTGCTGCTGTAAAAAAACAAAATCGCCGGACGCTCCGCACTCGAAAACGGATCCGCACCACCGGCCCTCTCACCAGGATAAAAAACATGCGCCGCCAAATCCCCGCCGCCATTGTCCAACTCACGATAACTGTAAGTCGTCGCGAGCTCCAACAACTCGCGGTTCCGATCCGTGATAATCGATTGCGTCGCCCCCGTCATGCGCTCCCGGTATCCCAAACCATGCTTGCAAAGCGCCCCTTTAGCAACCATTTTACTCCAGCTCCTAACATCATCCCCTCTTCCACCATACCTCATATGACCCCCCTCCTCTCGCGCCTCATCCCCATCACAGCGGCAACCGCCGCCTTCTTCGCCCTTTCCTCCCTCCTCGCCGCCGACGATTTAAAAAACTCCCTCCGCCAGGACCTCGAACGCGTCTACGGCCGGTGGCGCTCTTCCATCCTCACACAAAATTTCGAACGCTGGCGCGAAACCACCGCGAGCTATCGCCAGGTCATCACCCGAAACGCCATCCTCTCGCGCAAACAACCCTTCCCCGCTTCCATCTTTCAACTCCCCATCGCACCTCCCGCACTCGAAGGCCTCCAACTCCTCAAATTCGATATCAAAAACAAAACCGCCGTCGCCGTCTACTACGGCCCCGTCGATTTCAATATCGAAGTCGATGATATCCCCAACAATCTCATCATTCTGCGCTTCGTCTACGAAGATGGCGAATGGCGATACGACAACTCGCGATACATCAACCTCGCCGGCGCCGAACACATTCGCGAAGAAATCGCCAACAATGAACTCGATTTTCTCGACGAAGAAGACTTCGCCCCACTCGACGCCGTGCCGCCCACAGGCCAACTCTGCCCCGAACCCGCATTCGCCGCACACCTCCACCTCGTCTCCGTCGGATACCGCACCACCGCCCAAATCAACGATTTCTACGAAATCGAAGTCGCCCAAAACGGCGGCACCGATATCATCACCGGTGGCCTCGCCGCGGGCGACAATACCCTCAAACTCCAGGTCGAACGCCTCGAACTCCCCCCGGAAGCCGAAAAAGACCGTCGCTTCAGCCTCAGCATCTACGCCCTCCGCCGGGAAATGAACAAAGCCCCCGTCCGCGTCTTCCACCTCGCCCCGGACGCCGATCCCCCGGAATCCCTCGAAAAATCAATCCCCATCGATCCCCAAATCATCAACGCCCAACCCTAGACCATCACCCTTTTCGGCCCATAATCCCCCATTTTCCTTAAGATTTCCAAAGCGTCCGCCCTTCTCCCTCCCCTCCCCGCCCCCGCAGCCCCCTCAGCACCAAGGCCCCAGCCCCGCGATTTCCAAAAAAAAGCTTGGTTCCTGCCCCCCGCTCAGATAAACTTCCCCCACTAAACTGTCGGAATCTGTACCTCATCCCAAGGTCACCCAATTTGAAAAGCACAGGCTCACATCTCAAACGCCTCGCCGTCGCCCTCACCGCCGTCGGCGCCTTCGCCCTTGCCTCCGCATCCGCGAGTGACCTCGACCTCCTAGGCCTCTCCGATTCCTTCGAAGACACCGCCGCAAATAATTCTACCTCCTTCTTCGACGCCGGTTCCGCAGGGGAATGGAACATCGACCTCAGCACAGGCAACATGTTCGTCTCCTTCGTCCCCGAACCAAGCCGCGCCCTCCTCCAGCTCGCCGGGCTCTCCTTTATCCTCCTTCGCCGGAGACGCCGCTTCTTCGCCTAAACAAAAGAAGGTTCCTCCTCTCCTCCCCACCCGCCAAAACCCATTCCCACGGCGGGGAAAACCAAGGCATCGCCATCAATCGAGCGTATCCACCTTCTTCGGCGGCGCTTCCTTTTTCGTGTCCTTGCTCCCCTCTTGAACAGGCGCCGTCCCACCACCGGGGATCACCTCCGTCACTTCAAACACCCGAACCAAAGGGATGTTGGGCGCCTGTGGGGCCACACGCACCTCCCGCCTCCCCTCCCTCATGTTCTCCGCTACCGCCGCCGCACTGTTGATCGCGTTCTCAGACGAAATAAATCGCCGGACATACTTCTCGGCCTCAACCTTCTGCGCCCCATCCGTGACCGCGCTGGCCTTCTGCTCCGCGGTCGCAACGTTCGCCTTCGCGTACCGCCCCACCATTCCCGCCACCGCCTTGATGTCCGCAATCGGAAGATCTTCTATCATAATCTCCATGGTCTCCCGAGGCACGGCCGTCTTCGGCAAGAAAAACTCGCCGTCCCACAATTGCCAGCCGGCTGGAATACGATGAAACTCCGCCATTTGGCGCGCCTCGAGATAGGCGTCAAAACTGTCCGGCGCCACCATGAACATCAGGTAATTCCGATTGATCCCCACCTGCTTGAAAGCATTGTCCAACGCCGAGTTTCTCTGCTTAAACTCCTCCACACTCGCTCCCCCCTCCTCCCGCGGAACAATCCTCAATGACATGTAATCGTTGTCCTTCGATGCCCGGCGCGCCTCGTAATAGATGTCGTCGCCCCCCACCTTGTTCTTGTCGAAGTATTCAGAAATCGCCGCCGCATCATACCGAAACTTTTGATAGGCCCGATCCTCCCGGTCCCGCAAAATCTCCCAATTCCCATCATCCCTCTTCTTGTCAAGTTGCACCGTGTAGGTATACGTCCCCATCCCCGGTCCGCGATAAACGAAGTCTTTGAACCGCCCATCTATAAAATCTCGCACCTTGAACAAGTGGTCATAGACATCCCCGACAAAATATACCCGATTACCCTTGCACAATACATAGCGCGGCTCCGCGTTGTCAGGCGCCGGTCGCGGATCCGGAAGATTCACCACCTTGGCGGGCTTCACCTCACGCTCCGGCGTCTCGTCGAGCAACGCTTTCATCTTTTGCAACTCCTCGTCCGCATTTAAAACAGTTTCGCTCCGCGCCTCGACCTCGGTTTTTCTCGCCTCTAACAAGGCCTTTAACCCGTCAATGTCTTTGTCGTCTTTTAACAACTCATCCCGCACTTTCACCGTCTCATCGATATTCAATATCAATTGCTGCAAATCCTTGTCCTCCTCCTTCTCCTTGGGCTCCATATCCGTCCAGGTCGTCTCCAGTTGTTGACGGTTCTTTCGTTCCTGCTCCACGCGCACCTTTAGCTGCTTCAATTCCTCCTCCGAAACCTCAGGCAAATTCGACTCAATCCGTTTCAACGCTTCCGCCACCTGCAGCTGGGTCACGACAAGCACAATGATCAGTATGCCCACGACATTCGTCATCGTGTCCAGCAGCGAGTCCAGACTTCCGCCAGATTCACTTTTTCTCCGTCCAGCCATCGTTCGATTCTTATCCCATCTGATTCACCATTATTACTAATGCAGAAAGCTCACTCCGGCGACTCTAGAAACTCCTCGAAGATTCTCAAATCCACCTTCCCCTGCCCCACCAACGGTAACTTGGAGTTCCGCACGTCCGCTGCGTTCGCAATGGCCTGAGCCCGATTGTAAGCACCCCTCGCGTCGCCACGAATGAGGAAGACAATCTGACCGTTGGGAGTGGCCTTTGCGGTATTCACCAGCTCCAAAAACCGCTCGTCACTGTTGATGCCCGCAATCGGAATCCGCACCGGCTCCTCACTCAGCGATTGGTGTAGAATGACCGCCGCATTCGTCACTTCCACGAAAAACGGACGCACGTTGATGCCCGATCCGCTCGGTCTAACTAAGACTGCCGGCTCGTCCGGCGGCAGCTCTCGGTCTGCAATCTCCTGCTTCAACAACTCAATCTGCGCCATCAACTCCTCCTCGTCCTTGACCAATTGCTCAATCTGCTGCTGCAACCGATTCAGCTCCGCAATCAGTTCGTCCCGCAACTGATCCACATCCTCCGCCTCCACCACTTCAATCTCCAACATCTTCAATTCTTCCCGCTTCTCCGCCAGCTTCTCCCGCTTCAAGATGATCGCATCAATCCTCTGCTTTAACTGGTCAATCTTCTTCCCCTCATCCTCCTGCTCCCGCTCCACCTTCAAAAACTCCTTCGCCCGCGTCACATCCTCCGGTTCACGACCGTCCTTGTTCGCCTGAATGATCGACAACGCCACAATAATCATCGTCAGACACCCGATAATACACGCGAGAATGCTCAAAAACGGAAAGAGCGAAACTTCCACGTCCGCCTTGTTTCTCGCCCGTCCCATCGCGTTCGCCCTTCTTCTAATACAACCTCAGCCTACTTCCGGAAAAACCAACCCTTCTTCTCAATCGTAATCTGCTTCTCCCCCAATTCGCCCAACACCTTGTTCAACCCGTTGATCCCCTCCGCCAAAGACCCGATCGTCTTCGTGGCATCCCCCTGCACCTTGCCCATCATCGCGGTGAACTGCTCGTCCACCAACATCTGGTTCTGCTTCGCCCGGTTCTCCAATTCCTCCAATTGCGTCCCCAACGCCTCCGACGCCCCCTTGAAGGCCGCAATCTGCTCCTGCTGCGCCTCCGTGTTGTTCGCATACATCGCCTCAAACTTCGCAATCATGTCGCTCTGGTTCCGCGCGATCGCATCCCCCAACCGCGCCACCAGGGTCCCCGAGTCCGCATCCTTGCCACCCACGCCCGCACCCCCGTCATTCAATCGCTTCAACAGGTTCTCGTTGCAGTAATCATCCACCTGGTTCAGCAAGTCCTCCTCGCTCTTCTGAATCGCACTCGCCGGAAAACTCACCAGCAAACTCAAGACCAAGGCAAGTAACGTCGTGTCGAATGCCGTCCCCAAGCCGCTCGTCACGTTCTTCAACGAATCAATCAACATCGCCGGATCATCCGCGCCCGCCAATGCCCCCGCAAAACTCCCGATCGCTCCGCCGATCCCCAACACCGTCCCAATAAACCCCATGATCGGAATCGCCCAAATAAACACCTTGATGATCGTGTAACTGCTCGCGATCGCGTTCGCGTCAATGTCCGATTGCGATGACATCATCGACGCCACTTCCGGGTTGTTGCGCCGCACATAAAAATACTCCAGCCCCCGCCGCACCCGGTTCACTAGGAAACTGTCCTTCACCCGCTCCGGAAGATTCGTCACACGCTCGTGAAAAACCGGCGTGTTCTCCGGCGTGATCTCATCCCCGATATCATGCGGCAATATCTCCAACAACATCGCCGCCTGCTGCTTGCGCAGCTTCAAGCTCTTCAACACCAGTATCCCCACCGACCACGTCGTCAAAAAAGTCGTGAAATACTGCACCCAGCTTCGCTCTAAAAATAACTGCCCCAAATACGAATCCGGAATCGCCAACATGATCCCATACCACACCACCGCCAAACCCGCCCCAATCGACAAACTCTGCCACATCGGCACGTTCGCGTAATCCGTCCACTTCTGCGTCGCAAAGGCATCCAGGCCCGAACCCACACCCGTCTCCTCAGCCCCCCCACTCGCCGCCCCTTCCACCGGTCGCTCCTCTTCCTCTTCAATCCCCTCCGGAATCGTCAACTTCTGCGCGCAGGCCGGACACTTGATCGTCTTACCGGCCAAAGTCGCGTCGGCTTGCAAATGGGCATCACAGTGTGGGCAGGCAAATCTCATGGGGGCGATAGGGGGTTACAAATTGATACGCACCACCGCTCAACACGGCTCGCGCAGCCCCCCATTCAATACCACCCCCCCTCCAGCTCAAGCCAAATATCCAATACGGCCTAACGCCGCGCCACCGGAGCCGCCCCTCCCTCTTCCCCAATCACCACCCGCGCCCAGGCCTCGTCCGACCAGTAATCCGCAGAGTCCCCCACCTCGGTCCGAAAATAGATCGCCTCCCGGTCAAACAACTGCCGCGGCAAATAATACTCGCCCTCTTCGCTCACCTTCGGAATCACCGCTTCCGTCGGCTTCCCCCCCGTCGTCTCCAACAAATACTGCTCCCCATCCACCCTCACCACACACCACGCATGCTCACCCACCCGACGGTTCCGCCCGATCGCCACCCGTGCCGGATACCCCGCGGAAATCAAGGCGTCCGCCAATAAGATGGAGGTATCCTCACAATCACCCCGCCCCGACGCATAAGTCTCCCCGGGCAATTGCCAGCGCTCCTCCGTCAGGTTCGGACTCGCCGCCCCATCATACTCATAATCACACTTCTCGCGCACCGCCGACCAAATACGATACACTTCCTCAAGCGAACCCTCCTCCGAATCCGCCGCCCGCGGCAACGCAAACCGATCGAGAAAATCCGGCGCCCGGCGATACCGACCCGTCGAATCATAAGCGATCAAATCATACTCCTGTTTGCACCCCGGACAGGACAAAACAATCGTGCGTCGCAAATCACGCAACTCAACCGCGTGCCGGTCCCCACAACGCGAACACTCGTTGAAGAACGCCCCCCCACCCTGCGCCAAACGATCCAACGAAAACGGCGGAATCTTCTGCGCCAATACGGTGACACAACCCAGGCGCCTCCCGTCCACGATCAACCAGGTGCTCAGGTAATCATACTCATCAATGACAATGTCGTCCCACTCACTCAATTGCTTCTTCAAACCCTCAAGGTCTGGCGCGTAACTCACCGACGCCGACAACGAACTCGCCGCCGGAACAAATTGCTGCACGTGCGAAAAGACCTGGGGCAATGAAACCAATTCCCCCTCACCCAACCCTTCCACCAATCTCCGCAACGCCGCCTGCACCTCCTCATCCCCCTCCAACTCCCGCACCTCAAACTGCCGCCGCCACCCGTTCGCCACTTCCACACAAGCCGCCTGAAAATCCGCCTGGTCCAGCGCCTCCTCCGCCACTCCCCCTCCCAAAAAATCCCGCTTCACCGAAGGCGCCAAATACGCCCCCGCCCAAACCGCCAACACGGTCCCCAATACCAACAAAATGACAGAATATCGCCCCATAAAGGTCCAAAATTACAAAATAACATAATTATTAATAATTACCATAATTTAGCGATCATTTTCTTCGACGCCCCCCTTGGTCTCTTTCCCCCAAGTCGCCCGACCTTCCTCAGTCACTAATCGCTAACAGCTAACCGCTTATAGCTAGTCCCCAAACCGCCACAAGCGCCCGTCACTCCGCACAAACACCCCCCCATCCGCAATCGCCGCCGTCCCCAATATCGTCTCCCCCAACTCCACCTCCCCCACCACCGCTCCCTCTTCCCCGGACAAATCCACCACCTGCCCAATCCCTCGCTCATTGAAAAAATACAAATGATCCCCCGCCGCCACCGGTGACCCACTGAACGGTCCCTTCAACCGCACCCGCCACAACCGCTCCCCCGTCGCCGCATCCGCACACGTCAAGACCCCCAAATTGTTCACGATATAAACCTTCCCATCCTTCTCAATCGGACTCGCCGTCCCCGGGCGCAATTCCGACGCCTGCCAGATCGTCTGCGCCGTGTTCCCCTCCGGCCCCCGCTGCAACGCCGCCAAACCGTTCGACGGCACATAAATCACCTCACCCGACGCCCCCACCCCGCTCGAAGGGATCGTCGCGGCCCCCTCCTCAAACACCCACTCCACCACACCCGTGTCCGGATGCACCGCCGTCACACCTTGGCTCCCCTGCAATACCACCCGCTCCTCACCCGATTCCCCCTCGCGCATCACCACCGGCGACGACCAATTCGCCTTCTTTGTCCGCGCCGTCCGCCACTTGTTCTCACCCGTCGCCAAATCAATTCCCGCCGCAAACGAATCGCTGTCGTTCTCAATCTGCACCACCAGCGTATCCCCCGCGATCACCGGCGACGTCGCCAACCCGAGGCTGTTGCTCGCGTTCGGATAATCCACCATCAAACCCCGCAACCACACCAGGTTCCCCTCCAAATCCAAACACACCAGATCATTCGAAGAAAACAAGGCATACACGCGCTCCCCGTCACTCACCGGCGTCGGCGCTGCCACACAGGTCTTCTTATGACTCATCGTCCGCCCCGAGGCCCAAAACCGCCGCTCCCAAAGCTTCGCCCCATCCCCCGCATCAAAACAAAGCACATGCAGTTCCTCCTGCTGCGGCCCGCTCGCCGCCGTCACAAACACCCGGTCCCCCACAATCACCGGGCTCGATAACCCCCGCCCCGGCAACGCCACATCCCAGGCCACTTCCCCGTCCAACTTCACCGGCATTCCCTCCACCGCTTCCAACGCCACCCCACCCCCATTCGGCCCCCGAAACCCCAACCAATCCCCCCACACCCCCATCACCCCAATCCCAAGAACCCCCACAAAAACCCCCATCATCTTCAATCGATACCGTCTCTCTCCCATCATGCCGTTCTTCCTAATTCCTAATTCCTAATTCCTAATTCCTTTCCCTCCCCTTCACCTCCCGCTCCGGCGTCGGCCGCCGGTCCGTTGCCAACACCGCCTTCCCCGTCTCATCACAAATCCGCATCTGAAATTGCCATTCGACCGTCCAGTCCTTCTCCTGCTCGTCCTGGCACAACTTGATCAAAATCGCGTTCGTCCCCGCCTTAAACTGCACCGGCAACCGATACTGATCTATCCGCATCCCGCGATGATACTCGTCCCGCCCGAAAACAAATTCCCCATTCAACCAAATCTTCCACGCGTTCTTGCACCCTAACCGAATTTCCACATCCTGCGCTTCCGCCGACTCGAATTCCGTATACGCATACGCCACCGCCCCTTTCTCCATCCCATACACCTCGTTGATATCCAACATGCCCGCCCCGTTCGCCGTTTCGTGCGCTTCCCAAACTACTTCCCCGTCCTTGCCTTCATACGTCGCCGCCAAATCCACGCCCTCCTCCGGCCCATAGACCGCGTCAAATCCCACCTTCTCCCGGTTGTCAAACGGCCCCACCACGTTCCAATACATCAAAAACCCGAACCGCTCCGGCAAATCCACCGCCTGCCCCAGTTCCCCCAAGGCCTCCGCAATCAACTGAATCTGATCAATGTCCCGCGCCGCATCCAACGCCGCTTCAAATCCCGCCGCCGCCTTCGCATCATCCCCCGCCTCCCGCGCCGCTTCCGCATCCCCAATCAACAAGGCCACCGCCTTCCGCCGCAACACGGTGCTCGGATCATTCGCAAATCCCGGCACCATCGCCGCCGCCGCATCCCCGTCCGCCCGCTCGATCAACGCAAACGCCAATTCCCGAGCCCGCACCCCGCGCGAGGTATCCCCCAAGAATTCCCGCACCGCATCCATCGGCACGTCCCCACGCGACGCAATCGTCTCCACCGCCGATCGCAAATAATTGGCCGCCAAAACATTCGCCCCATCCATCCCCGCCAATATCTCCGGAATCGCCTCGCCCCCCGAGCCACTCAATTGCTCCCACGCCTGTCCCGCCGCCACATTCCCGTCCCCCTCCGTCCCCACCGCCCGAATCGTCTCCACCCACTCAACCACCTTCCCCTCACTCCGCCCCAAACTTCCCCACAAAATAAACACCATCACCCCCGCCATTCCCCACGCTCGACCCAAATTCTCTCGCTTTCGGCTGTTCATCATCACTTGGCCTTCCTACCCACCAAACGCCGCGCTGACAAACGAAATTTCATTCACCCAAGACCAATCCGACACCTCTCGAGTGGAAACCCATCCCCCTTTTGTAATGGTCGCCGCCCCCCCAAAAACCGTAATCTCTCAATGAAGAAACGATGACCGCCCAATCAAAAAACCAGTTCCAGATGGCGCCGACCTTCCCCCTGGAAGACGCGGAGATCAAGCGGCGTATCATCAACGCGAAGCTGCTCCACCCCGTCACCCTCGGAGTCGCCTTCGGTTGTATCGGTCTCACGGTCCTCCTCAAAGGCAGCATCGTCGGACTGGTGTTCCTCGGCGGCCTCGGTTTCGCCGGCCTCGTCGCCTGGTGGAAAAACCACGGCGCCAAATTGGAAGCCAAAGTCATCCAGGCCATGATCCTCGAAAGCAACCAAGCCCAGGATCGCAAACTCGCCGGCATCGTCGCCCGCTACCGCCGTCGACGCCTCTACCACTACGCTTCCGCCCTCGGAAAATTCATCTACCTGAAGAAACAAATCGAGCAACAACTCCATCAGGACGGAAAGCTCACCTCTGAGAAGGAACAAATCGACAGCCTCGTCGACAAAATCTGCGCCGCCGCCTGCCGCTTGTTCGCCAAACTCACGGAGCTCGATCGCGCCATCGCCGCCTCCCTCACCTCGGGCACGCCCGAACAAATGAAAGCCCTCGAAAAGGATCGCACTGAGGTCCTTGAACGAATCATGCACGCTTACAAAACGGTCCACGAAACGTTCCAACACGTGACCGATGCCCTCGTGCCGCCCCCGCTCCCCGACAATGGTGCCGGCTCGGGAACCACCGCGACCAACGTCGACGATGTCATCCGGCAACTCGAAGAGGAAAACCGCATCAATCGCGCCGTTCGCGAACGCTTGAAGATTCAAGCAGCCACCCCCGAAGACCCCGACTTCGGCGCCTTCGAAGAGCCCCCCGGCTCCCCCCAGCTCGAAGCCGAATAACCCAATCCGCCCCCGTCGAAAGAATGCCGGTTGAATGGGCCGTTCCCTATCCGTAAGTTGATACGGTCCACCCTCACCCCCCGGATATGCGCTTCCTAACCGCCCTCGCTCTCCTCGCCCTCCTCCCCATCTCCCCGGCATCCGCCCTCACCCCGGATAAGCCCATCGATCTCCTCAAACTCGATCCCGATTCCGAGATCACGACACACTTGAACCCGAAGGTCTCCCAGGAAACCGATCCCGACAAAGCCTTCCACATCCTCGACAACGGAAATCTCCTCATCCCCGGCGACGGCTGGGGCTACGTCCGCACCAACGACGAGTTCGAGAACTACCACCTCGTCGCCGAATACAAATGGGGCGAACACACTTGGGGCAAACGCGCCGGCAAAGCACGCGACTCCGGTATCCTCATACATGCCCAGGGCGAAGACGGCGCGCTCGGCGATTCGTGGATTCATTCGGTGGAAGTCCAGCTCATCGAAGGCGGCTCCGGCAACCTCGCCGTCGTCGCATCCAAGGATAATCCCACTCATACCCTGACAAAAACACACAAACTTCCTTCCGAAGAACACGGCCGCAAGGCCCCCGCCTCATACGTCGATCCCAATTGGACCAACACCCAGGGATACCGCGGCGAGAACGATGTCGAACAACCCGTCGGCGATTGGAATCGAATCGAAGTCATCGCCCGCAATAATACTCTCACCGTCCTCCTCAATGGCCAAAAGGTAAACGAAGCCACCGAACTCAATCCGAGCAGCGGCCATATCGGCCTCCAATCTGAAGGCGCAGAACTCCAGTTCCGCCGACTCGAACTCCATCCCGTCGACTCCTTCTCCGAATCCTGGCAACCCGACCAGGCCTCCACCGAAACCGGCACCGGCCTCCTCCCCCGCGCCCTCCCGCTCTCCCCTGAAGAATCCATGGCCACGATCAAAGTCGACGGCCCCTGGAAACTCGAACTCGTCGCCGCCGAACCGCTCGTCACCGACCCCGTCGACGTCGCGTTCGACGAACAAGGCCGTCTCTACGTCGCCGAAATGCGCGATTACCAGGGCATCCCCGAACACGGCCCCCTTCTCTCCCGCATCCGCCTCCTCACCGACACCAATGGCGACGGTAAAATCGACAGCTCGACGATCTGGGCCGACGAACTCGATCACTGCCAGGGCCTTTGCCGCCTCAACGGCGGCTTCCTGGTCACCACCCGCGACGCGGTCCTCTTCCTCAAAGACACCGATGGCGATGACATCGCCGATCACCGCGAAGTCCTCTACCGCTCAAACGATCCCAAGCACACCCAGGTCGCGGTCTCTTCCCCTCGCTGGGGCCCCGACAACGCGATCTATCTCAACAACGGCATGGATGGCAAAGAAATCTACCCCGGCGATCAACGGGACGACGTCCTCATGTTCGAACGCCAAAACCTCCGCTACGACCCCTTCACCGACGATCCAAAAAAACGCCTCACCCCGATCTCCGGTCGCGGACAGTTCGGCGCCGCCTTCGACGACTGGGGCCGCCACTTCTTCTGCTCGAATCGGAACCCCGCCATGATGGCCGTCATGCCCCTCGAGGCCATGAACCGCAATCCCTACTACCCCATCTCCCAAGGCCACGAAGACGTCGCCCCTTTCGGCGGCGATGCCAAAGTCTACCCGCTCACCCTCACCCACACCACCGCGGGTTATCACGCCGGCACCGCCACCGCCGCCTGCGGCCTAGGCGTCTACCGCGGCGACCTCATGCCCGATCTCAAAGGCAACCTCTTCGTCTGCGAACCCCCCGGCCAACTCGTCATCCGATACGAACTCGAACCCAACGGCGCCTCCTTCAAAGCCAACCGCATCGGCGACGGCAAAGACTTCATCGCTTCCTCCGACGAATGGTTCCGCCCCGTCAATCTCCGCAACGCCCCCGACGGCGCCTTCTACCTCTGCGACATGCAACGCCGCTTCATCGATCACGCCCGGTTCTTCCCCGAAACCTTCTCTGAAGACAATTACATGCGCGGCGGCTTCGACCACGGCCGCATCTACCGGTTGGTGCCGAAGAACAAAATGATCGTCCCCAAATCCACCGATCGCCCCCTCCCGGACTCCGTTGAAGAACTGGCCAAGCTCGTGATCTTCGACAACGCTTGGCAAAGAATCCACGCCCGCCGCCGATTGATGGAGGAAAGGCATCAAATTGATGATCCCCTCACTCTAGAGACTTTAAAGCAAATTCGTATCGGCAGGCCTGAATGGCAGAGAATTGAACTTAAACATGGTGAAAACGATTTCGTTGGCATCCTTGAAGACGGCGATCCCCGCATGGCCTTCCTCGCCCTCTGCCACGCCAAAACCCTCGACTCCCCCGAACTCATCGCCGCTGCCGCCAAGGCCCTGATAAAACACCCAAGCGACCACTGGCTCAAACAAGCTGCCCTTTCCGCCACCGAAAATACCAGCGCAGACCTCCTCCTTGCCCTCCTCCCAAACGCCGTCCCCGATCACGCCGACCTCATCCGCGACCTCGCCATGATCACCGCCCACCGCGGCGAACTCGACGACATCGAACGAGTCACCGCTTGGTATGCCGCCCACCCCGACACCCCCGATTGGAACCAATTCGCCGCCCTCAAAGGCCTCAACATCGGTCTCCGCAAAACCGAAGGCCCCCTCAAAGACTCCAACCTCTCCAAACTCCTCAATAATCCCCCACCCGCCATCAAACCCCACGCCCCCGCTCTCCGGGAAACTCTCACACGCGCCCGCAACGCTGTCCTCGACCCCGAACAACCCATCGAGTCCCGCATCGCAGCCATCGCCCTCCTCGACGCCGTCCCCTTCGACGAGGCCATCGCCGCCTTCGACCAACTCCTCGACAAAAAACAACCCGCCTCTCTCCAGCGCGCCGCCTTCACACTCATGCGCCGCCTCACCCGCGCGAAAGTCGCCGAATACCTCTTCGAAAAACTCCCCGACCTCGGCCCCGTCGCCCAAGCCGAAGCCATCAACTTCCTCACCTCCAGCAACACCACCGTCAAACCGCTCCTCGAGAAAATGAAGGCCGGCGAAATCCCGCCCACCCTCCTCGACATCGAAAAACGCTGGCGATACGGCCGTCCCTCCGCCGAGCCCGAAGTCCGCGCCTTGGCCCTCGAACTCTTCGGCAAACCCTCCGCCGACCGCGCCGCCGTGCTCAAAGACTACACCGATGCCCTCGCCTCTCTCGAAGGCGATCCCGCCCAAGGCGAATCCATCTTCGCCACCAACTGCTCTGCCTGCCACAAAATCGACGGCCAGGGCGTCGACGTCGCCCCCGACATCTCCGACGTCCGCATCAAACCACCCGAAGCCATCCTCTCCGACATCCTCGACCCCAATCGCGTCGTCGAAACCCGCTGGTCCGCCGTCGCCGTCGAAACTACCAACGGTCTCGCCGTCACCGGCATCGTCGACGCCGAAACCCCCGATGCCCTCACCCTAAAAATGCAAGGCGGCCTCACCCAATCCATCCCACGCAACGAAATCAAAACCCTCACCCCCCTCAACCAATCCCTCATGCCCGTCGGCCTCGAAGCCGCCATCACCAAAGAACAAATGGCCCACCTCATCGCCTACCTCAAAAACCGATAAAACCGCCAGCACCGGCATGTTCAAATCGCGCTCGTCACTCCTCAACGTCTTCCTCACCCTCATCACCCTGTGTACCTGCGCAACTGCGCAACTGCGCAACTGTTCGGCCGCGACTCCGTCGCAGCCGAACTTCATCTTCATCTTCACCGACAACCTCGGATACGCCGACATCGAACCCTTCGGCGCCGAAAACATCCGCACCCCTCACCTGAACCGCATGGCCGCCGAAGGTCGCAAGTTCACCCACTTCTGCGTCACCGCCGGCGTCTGCACCCCCTCACGCGCCTCCCTCATGACCGGCTGCTACGCCCAACGCGTCGGCATGCACCTCAATGAACGCGATTTCCACGTATTACGACCCATCTCACCCTACGGTCTGAACCCCGACGAAATCACCGTCGCCGAAGTCCTCAAGAACGCCGGTTACGCCACCACCTGCATCGGAAAATGGCACCTCGGAGACCAACCCGACTTCCTCCCCACCAATCAGGGCTTCGATTCCTACTTCGGCATCCCCTACAGCGACGACATGACGGCCCGCACCTGGGACGATGGCTCCGAGTGGCCTTACCTCCCCCTCATGGAAAACGAAACGGTCATCGAAGCACCCGTCGATCGCGATTACCTAACGAAACGATACACCGAACGCGCCCTCGAGTTCATCGAGACCCATGCAAAGCCCGGCCGGGCGCAGCCCGCAAACTCAACCAATAACCAAACACCAATAACTAATAACTCGGCGAAGCCGTTCTTTATCTACCTCCCGCAAGCCATGCCCGGCTCCACCCGCGCCCCCTACGCTTCCCCGGAGTTCCGCGGCAAATCCAAAGCGGGTCCCTGGGGCGATTCCATCGAAGAACTCGATTGGTCCACCGGCCAAATCCTCGACAAACTCGTCGAGCTCAACCTCGACAAAAATACACTCGTCATCTGGACCTCCGACAACGGCGCCCCCACCAACCCTCCCGGCTCCGAACTCTATCGCGGCTCGAACGCCCCCCTCCACGGCCGCGGATACACCACCGCCGAAGCGGCCTTCCGCGTCCCCACCATCGCCTGGTGGCCCGGCACCATCCCCGCTGGCACCACCTGCGAAGAACTCGTCACCACCCTGGACATCCTCCCCACTTTCGCCCACCTCGCAGACGTCACACTCGAAGATGTCTACCCCGACCGCGGTAAAGCGGCTCCTGGCGCCAGCACCTCACTGGTCGATGGCCACAACATATCAGACCTCCTCACCGCCACGGAAAATGCGAAATCCCCCTACGACGCCTTCTTCTACTACTACACCGACCAACTCCAAGCCGTCCGCTCCGGCCCCTGGAAACTCTTCATTCCCCTCGACGAACCCCAACGTCACCCCCATCACCCCCGCAACGGCGAAACCCCCAGCCAACCCTACCTCTTCAACGTCGCCACCGACATCGCCTGCCAACAAAACGTCGCCGATCAACACCCCGACATCGTAAAAAAACTCGCCGCCTTCGCCGAGACCGCCCGCGCCGACCTCGGCGACCGCAACACCCCCGGCGCCGGCCAACGCCCCCCCGGTAAAGTCGACAATCCAAAGCCGCAAATACTCGCCTCACCCACACCAGATCAAGACAGCAATGACTGGACCGCGATTTTCAACGGTAAAAACCTTGACGGTTGGGAGTCTCGCGAAGGCGCCTGGTCTGTCGCCGACGGAGTCATCAAATGCAACGGCACCGATGACGGTAAAAATTGGCTGATCTACCGCACTGCCGAACCCATCAACTTCGAACTCAAACTCAAATACCGCTATCTCGCCGGCAACTCCGGCGTCCAGGTCCGCTCCAAAGATTTGGGCGACTTCCAAGTCCAAGGATACCAAGTCGAAGTCGCTTCCCCCGAAAAACAAGGCCTCTGGCACCACTCCCTCGCCCCCACTAAAGAACGCAGTCACCTCGCCACAGCCGGCTACCGCGTCCACCTCGGCGTCAATGGCCAACGTACCGAAAAACAAATCGGCGATCCCGAAAAACTCCAAAGCACCATCAATCCCGACGGCGAATGGAACGACCTCCATATCATCTGCCAAGGCAATCGCCTCCTCCAATCCATCAACGGAAATCTCCTCGCTGACCTCACCGATGACGACAAATCATTCAGCGCCCGCAAAGGCGTCATCGCCCTGCAGGACCACGGAAAGGGTACCCAAGTCGAGTTCAAGGACATCGAACTTAAGATGCTCCCTTGAGAATCTCGGAGAGCACAACATCCCGAGCGCTTCCCCAAGCGCTGATCCGTTCCGGCCCGCTCACAAACGAGTGTCGACGAACCCTAACCCCCAGCCGCCGCCGCGCCCGCAAATATCCCGCCCGCCACCACCAACAACATCGCAAGCAAAAAGAAAATAATCCCAATCACCGCAAGAATCCCAACGTAAAACCAAAACTTCCGCTGCTGCACTAACGCCTCCACCAACGCCTCGTCCCGCTTCGTCTCCTCCAATCGCTTAATCCTCCCCGCATAACGAACCAATTTGATCGAAGGATAAATAACCACCCCCGCCATCACCCAATAAAACATCCCCATCCCAATCATGTAACCCATCGCCATCGCTTCGTTCTCCATCGCCGCCGCGCCACTCACCCCCATCACCCCCACCATAACAATCCCAAACAACACATACATTCCCGCCAAAACAAATCCCAGTATCCCACACAACCGCGCCCAAGGCTTCGTCCGCCTCAATTCCTCCACCACCCGCGCCGATACCTCCCCACCCTCCCCCGAATACGTCTCCCCACCCCCCAACGTCGACTCCGGCGTCTCATACGGATTGCTCCCGGTCTCCTCGCTCATTTCGTCACTTGCCTCCTCTCCCA
This sequence comes from Verrucomicrobiota bacterium, assembly GCA_039028175.1. Taxonomy (GTDB): domain Bacteria; phylum Verrucomicrobiota; class Verrucomicrobiia; order Verrucomicrobiales; family DEV007; genus JBCDBW01. The sequence continues at coordinate 438 of JBCCIR010000083.1, read as the reverse complement.
AAAAGTCCATCCCAACTCCCCCTCCCGAGTCAACTCCCAATCCCCAACACAAATGATTTCCCCTGCCCTCATATTCTGATTACATATCCCACAGACAGCATCCCCGCCGGTCCACCCACCACCGCGCTGGCACACTCACTACCCAACCCATTGAAAATCGATACCCTCCAAACCGTGGAGCTCGCCGAAGGGGTGGAAATCCGCCTCCCCATGGCCGGGCCCGCCGTCCGCTCCCTCGCCTGGCTCATCGATATCCTCATCATCGCCGCCGTCTACTTTCTCCTCGCCCTCTTCGTCAGCCTCCTCGACATCTTCGCCGATGCCGGCGTCGCCAATGGCCTCTACATGATCGGCGCTTTCATCGTCTACTGGTTCTACTTCGTCTTCTTCGAAAACGGCAAACACGGCGCCACCCCCGGTAAACGAGCCATGGGCCTT
>JBCCIR010000082.1:0-24458 GCA_039028175.1 Verrucomicrobiota bacterium | reverse complement strand
GGGAACGTGGCGACGGATATTATCGCGTGAGTTTGACCCGCGGAGAGAAAAGGGGTAATGATCCTCAATGATGAGGATGCGAAGGGGACGGTGGTTGTTTTGTATTGTGGGATTGGCCGTGTTGGCGGCCGGGGAGTCGTTCGCTGGTGACAAGGACGGGGACGGGGGATGGTATTTCGGGCGGACGTTGTCGCACCCGAAGAAGCTGGAGAATTTGCTGGTGGACCCCAATCAGCCGGTGACGGTTTTTCGGGTGCCGATCAAGAATACGGGGGACAAGGTGATATCGGGATACCGGATTGCGGCGGGGTGTTCTTGTTTTGTCGGGGCGGAGGGGGAAGATCCGATTCCTCCGGGGGAGACGAAGTTTGTGGACTTATGGTTTCATACGACTGCATTGACGAAGGGGAAGAAGGAGGGGAAGCGGATGATGATTGTATCGAAGGGGGAGAAATTGGTGTTTCGGTATGGCAAGGTGGTATTGCATTGGCGGGTGGCGGCGCCGGGGGAACTGCAGGGGCGGCCTTCGGGGAGTCCGGCGATCGCGCGGCCGTAGCGGGGGGCAAAAAAAGGCGGGGCGCCTTGTGAGGAGCCCCGCCGTTGATTGGTTTGTTGGCCGGTGCGGCCAAATATAAAAACGGATTAGTAGTGGTCCATATCGTGGCCGCCACCGCGACGATCGCGTCCGCCACCGCGACGATCGCGTCCGCCGCCACGGCGATCGCCACCGCGTCCGCCACCACCACCGCCGCCGCCGCCGCGATCTTCGCGCGGGCGGGCCTCGTTCACCTTGAGGGAGCGACCGTTCCATTCCTGGCCGTCGAGATTGTTAACGGCGGCGTCCATGCCCTCGCGGTCCGCCATTGTGACGAACCCGAAGCCTCTCGGGCGCCCGGTTTCCCGGTCCATGATGATGGCGACTTCCATTACGGCGCCGTATTGACTAAATAGTTCGCGGAGTTCGTCCTCGGTCGATTCAAAGGGAAAATTTCCCACGTAGATTTTGGTGTTCATTTCTTTACTGCTTCTAACTGCGGCGACCCTGATTCAGACTATCTGGCACATGAGGTCGGGTTTCTAATCACCAGCAAATCCAGAGACTCGATTGATGACCCCTACGAGTTGATAAAACGACCCGATCCCGCTTGACGGACACTTTCGGCAGATCGGGGGAAAATGCAAGCGCCATTCTAGGGCCGGCAAATTAGGGAGAAATGGGCAGGGGGGCAGGGGCGGAGGCAAAAATTGAACCAAGTCGGTTGGCGGCGGTCTCACTAGAAATGGCGATGTGGGGGGGATTATCATCAATTGGCATATACGCGCCAAATTCGGGCGGATTTGGCCTGATCGATTCTCGGTGAAACGCGGACTTGTTATCTCTGATCTTCATTTATTCGCGCACCGTTCCGAGGGGGAGGGGCTTCTATCGGGCATTGAGGAGATGATGGAGGCGGCGGATATCGTGGTGCTGAACGGAGATATTTTTGACTTTGCGTGGAGCCGGTATCGTTCCGAGGAAGAGTCTCTGGGGGCGGCCCAGGAGATTCTGCAAGGGTGGGTTGAGAAATTTCGAGGTGAAGAGATCAGCTATGTGACCGGGAATCATGATTGTCTTTCCTCATTTTGTGTGGTGTTGGACGAGTTGACTGAAAAGGCGGGGAGGTTTCGCTGGTATCGTCACTGGTGTCGTTGGGGGCGATCCTTATTTCTTCATGGGGATTGTGCGAATCGACGAATGGACGAAGCGGCGCTGGTGCGGCAGCGTGAAAAGTGGAGTGAGAATCACACACGAACGAAGGTGCACTCGGCTCTGTATGGTGTTGTCGATGGGCTTGGGTTATCCAAGGGATTTCATCGTTGGTATTTTCCGCGGGAGAAAACGATATCGCGGGTGGTGTATCATCTCGACGCGACGATACCGAACTGGAGAGAAGTGATCGACGATTGTTACTTCGGTCACACGCACCGACCGTTCGTTGACTGCGAGGTTGACGGCGTGCGATTTCACAACACGGGTTCGGGGATTCGGGGTATGGGATTTCGGCCCATCAGGTTTGAGGTTGTGGAGGAGGAATGCCCGGCGAGAGGATTGTGTGATGTCTGACGGCGACGGATACAGAGCGGATTTGGGGGGTGCAAAGGTGGATTGTTACTCGGGTGGCGAGGGCGAGTTTATGGATTGGGCTCAGGCAGTTCGGGGGCGACTTTTTGCGCCGTTGTTGAGGCTTTTGGCCGAACTGGGAGTTCGGGCGAACCAAGTTACGTATTTGTCGCTGCTTGTGGGGTTTGCGTTTTGCCCTTTGTATTTAACGGGATATCGGGTGGCTGCCTTTTTCTGTCTTTTGGTTCACGTCGTTCTCGATGGGCTGGATGGTCCCCTGGCACGGTTTCGCGGGCAGGCGTCCAATCGTGGTTCGTTTACCGACACCATGGTGGATCAACTTGTGGTTACGGTCACCACCTTGACGATGGTTCATGCCGGATATGCGAGTATTTGGAGCGGTGGACTTTACGTATTCTTTTATGCGGTGGTCGTGGGCTTCGCCTTTGTGCGGAATGCGCTCTGTGCTCCGTACTCCTGGCTTTTTCGGCCCCGGTTTGTCGTCTACCTGTGGTTTTTGATTGAGACCACGCTTTGGTCGGGCACCTTGGAATGGGTGCTGTGGATTGCGACGGGGATACTGGCGATGAAGTCGGTGACTGGATTCTTGTCGATCCGGCGACGTATCTAGACGGCGACGAGCTTGGAGCAGACGCCTTTTTTTGAATCGGCTTCGAGGAAGGCGATGAAGTCGCGGGCTTCGGGGGAGTGCCAGTCCATATCGGCGGCTTCTTTGAGGGCCTGGGAGAGGTTTAGATCGCCGGTGAGGAGCATTTTGTAGGCTTTTTTTATTTCTTCGGCGGCAGCGGGCTCGAGTTCGGGTTGCTCGAGGGCGACGTGGTTGAGTCCGGCGATGCGGTTGACGGCGAAGGAGGCGACAAAAGGGGGGAGGTCGAGGCTGAGTCCGGCGAGGTCTGGGGTGGAGGCGGAGTTGCCGATGCGGACGAATTGGTGGTAGACGGAGCCGGCGCCGAGTCGAGTGTGGTTTCCGACGGTGACGTAGCCGCCGAGAAGGGCGTCGTTTCCGATGACATTGTGATGGCCCACGGCGCAATCGTGTCCGACGTGGGCGCCGGCGTGGAGGTAATTGTGATGGCCGAGGGTGGTTTGTTTATCCGCCAGTGAGCTGCGATGGATGGTTACGTTTTCGCGGAGGGTATTATGGTCGCCGATGGCGACGCCGGAGCTTGTGTTGGAGTCGAAGGCGAGGTCTTGGGGGTCGGAGCCGATGACGGAGCCGGCGCCGATGAGGCAATGGGCACCGATGGAGGTGTGGTTGAGGATTTGGGCGTGTGCTTCGATACGGGAGGCGGGGCCGATATTGATCTCTCCGGTAACAACGGCAAAGGGGCCGATTTCGACATCCTCGGAAATGGTGCCGGAGGATTCGACGATGGCGGAGGGGTGGATCATGGGTGGGATGGGGAGGTGGCGGGACAGAAGTATTGCTACGTGGTGGGAGCGGGGTCGATCAAGGAAGGAATCATTTGGGGAGAGATATTTTGCTCCTCAGGGATAGGGAATGTGGGTAGGTTTCCCCGGAGAGGGGTATATGATCACGAGGAGCACAACGGGGCGCATCATACTAGCTGTGGCGTTTGTACTTGGAGTGTCGGGTCTGGCGGCCGTGTATGGTCAGGGGGCGGTAGCGACGTGGACGAATGAGGAGGGGGTTACGATTGAAGCGGAATTATTGGGGTATGATTTGGAGACCAAGGAGATCAGTTTGGGGAAGGCGGATGGTACGGCTTACATGTATCCGGCGCGTGAATTGAGTCTGGATAGCAAGTTGCGATTGTTTCGGGAGCCGATTTACATTGAGGCGAGGAAGGGGCAAGCGGTGCCATATCAACGGTTGGCGCGGCCGATCGGGGTGGTATTGGGGCTGTGGATGCTGGCGAATTTTATCGTGTTTTGGATTGGGGTGGCGGTGGTGATGCGGGACGATTCTCTGGGGCGTGCTTTGGGGGCATTTGTGAAGTATTTTCTGATGTCTTTGGCGCTTCAGGTTTTTTTGGTAGTGGTCGGCATCTTCTTTTTTACATCCGAGACGGGCCAGCCTGATGCAGGGTGGTGGTTGGCGATGGGGGTGCTGACGATATTGGGGTCGTTTTGGATATTTTGTTGGAGTGTGCGCGGGAGCTATGAGTCGGGGTGGGGCTTACCGATATTGGCGTTCATTTTGTGTTTGGTATTGTGGTTTGGATTGGGGATTGCGGTGGAGTGGGGGTGGGAGCGTTGGCTGGATTCGGCACATGCGAATCGCCTATTGACGAAGCATGTATTCGTTCCGTTGGAATTATTATAGGGAGAAGTCGTGAGAATTATATATGTGAGACGAAGTGCAGGGGTCGTGATGCGGGACGGGGGTCGTTGGATTCGCCCGGCGGGATTTTCTTTTGATGAGCTATTTGCGAGCGGCGATCCTGATGCGGTAATTGACGCGGCGATTTCGCGTGGGGAAGAATGTGACGAGGGTGTCGATATTGGGGAAGAAGTGTTGGGGCCACCGATGGAGGGGCAGGAGGTATGGGCGGCGGGCGTGACGTATTATCGGAGCCGGGACGCGCGGATGGAGGAGAGCGAGCGGTCGGGCGGGGACGTGTTTTATGATCGGGTTTACGAGGCGGAGCGGCCGGAGTTGTTTATCAAGGGCGGGAAGTCGCGGACCGTGGGGCACGGGGAAAAGATTTCGATTCGGAGCGATTCGAATTGGGATGTGCCGGAGCCGGAGCTCGCGGTGGCGGTGAGTGCGAAGGGGGAGGTGATCGGTTTTACGGTGGGGAATGATGTGAGTTCGCGGGAGATTGAGGGCGAGAACTTGTTGTATTTGCCGCAGGCAAAGGTGTGGCGGAATTCTTGTGCCTTGGGGCCGGGTTTGTTGCTGACGTCATCGATGCCGGAGGAAACGGCAATTCGTTTGAGGATTGAGCGTGGAGGAGCGACGGCATTTTCTGGGGAAACGTCTTTGTCGCAGATGAAGCGGACCGTGGAGGAATTGGTGGGTTGGTTGATGCGGGACAATGTTTTTCCGTTTGGGTGTTATTTGCTTACGGGGACCGGGGTGGTGCCGGATGGGGGGTTTACCTTGGCGAGCGGGGATGTGGTGGGGATCGAGATTGACGGGATTGGGGAGTTGGTGAACGAGGTGGAATAGTCGAGAAAATGTGTGAAGGCGAGCAACGGAAGGCGGTGTTGGTCGTTTAATTTGTGATGCGAGTGGGAATAGCAGTGGCGGCGTTGTTGGTGATGGGAACCGGGCAGGAAATGCTGAGGGCGCAGGATTTGGGGGGAGATATCGAGCTGCGATTCAAGCGATTTGACAAGGATTCGGACGGGCGGATCCGGCAAGATGAGTTTCCGTGGGATGGTCCGCTTTTTCAGCGAATTGATGGGGACGGGGATGGGACGATATCGATCGATGAGTTGGTGGAGTTTTCCGATCGACGGCGGGTATCGGGCGGGGACGATAGTCCTGCTTCGAAGGTGATTAAACGGGAGATTCCGGAGGGTGCGCCGTTGAGCTTGGGGTCGTGCCGGGCGGCGGCGGAGTATTCGGCGCGGGCGGACGGGTATTCGGTATTGGTGATGTGGGATGGTGAGATTGTGTTTGAGCAGTACGACAATGGGTGGAGTGAGGGGACTGCGCATCGTTTGGCGAGTGGGACGAAGAGTTTTGCGGGGGTGTGGGCGGCGGCTGCGGTTGAGGATGGGATATTGGAGAGTTTTGACGAGAAGTTGAGTGACACGATTACGGAGTGGCAGGATGACGCGCGTTTACGGGAGATCACGGTGCGTCAGTTATTGACGCTGACGAGCGGGATTGACGCGGGTGACAACGGCAAGGTGCCATCGTATGTGGCTGCAGTGCGGGAGGTGAACGTCGAGTATGGTCCGGGAGAAGAGTTTGCCTATGGTCCGGTTCCGTTCCAGGTGTTTGGCGAGTTCATGCGGCGGAAGTTAAAGGGCAAGCATGAGATCGCATATGAGTATTTTGACAAGCGGGTGTTGGATGCGATCGGGATGAAAGCGACCCATTGGCGAGTCGATGAGTATGATCAGCGCCATGTTCCTTCGGGAGCCTTTTTAACGGCGCGGGAGTGGGTCAAGTTTGGGGAGTTTATGTTATCGGGGGGTGGTGAGGTGGTCGATTCTTCGCTGCTGGAGGAGCTCACGGTGGGTACGGAGGCGAATCGTGGATACGGGATGACGTTTTGGCTATTGGGGGCCGGGGAAGCGAGCGAAGGAGTCGGCCCGGGCTTGCGGGACAAGTTGGCAGGAGCTTACATGGCGGCGGGAGCGGGCAAACAACGGTTGTTTGTGATTCCCGAGCTCGACCTTGTCGTGGTGCGGCAGGGAGAGACAAAGGGTCGCGCGTTTGACAACGCGAAGTTTCTCGAGCTTTTGCTTGAGCCGGAAGCGGAGTAGTGACGCCTTTAGCGGGTTGGCGAGTAGTTCGCGGGAGAGAGGAGAACAGCATCGACTCCTTTTTTCACGAGGAGTCTGCCATCTTCTTCGGACGCCGTGCGGGCGGCCTGCCAATCGTTATCCTGGCTGAAGGCTTTGAAGGAAGCGTCCCGGGCGCTTTGGTCGTCATGGGCGATGAGGTAGGTGAGGGTCACATCGGCGTCGTCCTGACCAGCGGTGGGAGTCCAGTAAGCGAGATTTTCCATGCCGTGTTTTTCGAAGAGGGCGCAGGTATGGTCTCGAAAGCGTGCATTGAGGTTGGGTAACTTTCCGTCGTTGGTGGTGTAGGTGCGCCATTCGAAGAGGCGGGTGTCACCGGGTTTTGGGAGAACGGCGATGGCCGGGGAATAGTCGGTGGCTTTTAGGAGGGTGGAGTCGATTTTGGCGACGAGTTTGCCGTCCTTGGTCGATTCCGCGTAGGCGTCTTTCCAGTCGGGGTCATCGCGGAAGGCCTTCCAGGCGGCTTTGCGGGCGTCTTCGTCATCGAAGGCGAGCCAGTAGACGAGGGTATTGGACTCAGTATTGTCCGTGGGGACGAAGTATCCGAGTTGGGTCATCCCGTGCTTCTCGAAGAGGGCGACGGTGTGATTCTGAAAGCGATCGTGAAGGGCATCGAGCTTGCCGGGATTCGCGTGGTAGACACGGAGTTCGTAGAGCTTGTCGTCGCCGACGGCAGCGACAAGGGTGAGCATGGTTGCGGCGAGTGTCAGGAGAATCGATTTCATGTCGAGGTTCGGAGTGAGTTCAGAAGCGCGATACACCGTCGCCTGGTTCTGGTTGGGCTTGTGGTTTTTTGTTTCCCTGGGGCACCGTCCAGTCGGGGCTGGTGACGTGTGCCTCTTTCATGAAGCCTTCGGCTTTGGCGACGACTTCGGGGTATTGATCGGCGAGGTTGGTTCCTTCTCCGAGGTCCGCGGCGAGATCGTAGAGCTCGACTTCTCCCGTCATCATGGGTTGGCGGACGGCTTTCCATTTCCCGAAGCGGACGGCCTGTTTGCCTCCTCGTTCGTAGGATTCCCAGTAGAGGTAGTCGTGATTTTCCTGGGCATCGGCATCCCCTTTGAGGGTGGGGAGGAAGCTAATGGACTGGGTCTCTTCGGGCACGGGGGCGCCGGTGATATCGGCGGCGGTGGCGAGGAGATCGCCGAAGTAGGCGATATGATCGGACTGCGAACCGGGGGCGATGGTGCCGGGCCAGTAGGCGATGGTGGGGACGCGGATGCCGCCATCGTAGAGGTCACGTTTCATGCCGCGGAGGGGGCCGTTGGCGTCGAAGAATTCGGGATCGTTACCGCCCTCCTTGTGGTGACCATTGTCGGAGGAGAAGATGATGAGGGTATTCTCGGCGATGCCTTTTTCTTCGAGGAAAGCAACGATGTCGCCGACGCGCTCGTCGAGATAGGTGACCATGGCGGCCTGGCCTTTGTCGGGATCGGGCCAATCTTCATCGGCGTAGATTCCGTGATCGGGAATTTCCTGACCGTCGCCGATGCCACGACCGGCTTCGTTATTGGCGTGAGGAATGGTGGTGGGGTAGTAGAGGAAGAAGGGGGTGTCGTCGGCCACGACGTCTTCGAGCCAGTTCATGGCTTGTTCGTGGATGAGATCGGGGGCGTAGTCGACCTTTTCGATGGCCCAGCCCGCGCCATCGTCCTCGGCGTTGTCGGCTTTTCTCTTCGCGATCCAGTCGGGGTGATCTTTGTTTTTCAGTGGCACGCGTTCTTCACCGAGGTAGAGGAACTCGGGGTAGTAGTTATGGGCGTGTCGTTGGTTGAGATAGCCGTAGAAGAAGTCGAAGCCCTGGCGGAGGGGGTGGCCGGTGGATTTCTCTTCACCGAGGCCCCATTTGCCGGTGAGAGCGGTGGCGTATCCCGCGTCTTTGAAGATGCCGGCGACGGTGGTGGTGCCGGGCTGGAGGGTTTGCTTGGGTTGATTGTTGGCGTTGCCGCGGACCCAGGCGCGGCCGGTGTGTTGGCCGGTCATGAGGACGCAGCGGGAGGGGGCGCAGACGGTGGCGCCGGCATAGAAATCGGTGAGAATGAGGCCTTGTTTGGCCAAGCGGTCGAGGTTGGGGGTTTTGATTTGTTTGGAGCCGAAGATGCCGAGGTCGCCGTATCCGAGGTCGTCGGCGAGGATGAAGATGACATTCGGTTTGGGCGCGTCTTCGTGTTGATCGGCGAGAGAAGCGGTCGCCAGGAAGGGGATGCCGGCGGCGAGGAATGAGGAAAGGAAGCGGGGTAGAGACATGGGAGGGGGAACGAGGAGGTTGGTGAATTTCTTATTCGGAAGGTTCTTCAGTTTGGGCGTGATGGCGGGCGACGGTTTCCTGCAGTTTTTCGATGTAGACTTGGTCTTCGATGGAAAGAGACTCGAGTTCGGTCAGGAAGGGTTTGCCCTTCATCATGAGTCGGACCTTCCCGTCTTTAACGATGACGGGAGCGGCGTCTTTCTTTTGTTCTTCGCCTTTCGGCGGCCGGTGGGCGAGGAGGCTGGCGACGATCATTTTGCCTTCGCGATTTTTCCATGTGCGTTCCTCGGTGACGGCGATTTCGGTGATGATGACGGGGGGTTTTTTGTTGGGATCGGTGGGTTTGACGCCGACCGAGCCGGAATCGAAGCCCCCGCCGGAATCGAAACCGCCACCGGTGATTTTTTTGTCGAATTGGGCGTGGACGGTGAGAGGAGCGGTGAAGGCGAGGGCGAGGGCGAGAGCGAGGGTAGGGGTGATGATTTTCATGGGAATGCCTCCTTTCATGACAAGGCTAGCATTGATGGGACGTTTAGGAAACAAGGACTTGGCCCGGCCGGGGATAGTCGTGTTTTAATTTGGAACCCCCTATGAAAAAGCGATTGTTGCGATGTGGAGTTTTGTCGGTGTTGTTGGGGATGAGCTTGATGGCGTTGGGGCACGGGGCGCCTGAGGCGTTTCAGGTGGGTGAGGCGAGCGTGGAGGAGTTGCCCGGCGGGAAGGAAGCGGACGGGATCATTGGGGATTTTGTTCTGCGGAACGACAAGGTGGAGGCGGTGATTTCGTGTGATGCGCCGTTGCGACGGGCGAACATGAGTACGTTTTACGGGGATGACGGGATTACCCCGGGGTGTGTGTATGATTTGACGTTATTGGGTGAGGACAATGATCAACTGGTGGTGTTTGCGCCGCTCAGTCAGAAGGGGACGGTTTCCCATGTGCGGATCGTGGAGGACGGGAGTGGGGGAGAGGCGGTGATCGAGACGGTGGTGAGCGGTGCTTTGGGCAACGGGATATCGAAGCGGCATGAGTATCGCTTGCAGGATGGGTGGGAGGGGTTGGTTATTGTCAGCGAGGTGAGCAATGAGGGGGAGGAAGCGAAGGAGGTGGTATTGCGCGACGCCTGGACGCGGATGGATCGGGCGGCGCTTGATCGGGGTATTCATTGGGGAGATGCAAACGATCCTGCTGACAAGTGTGGTTATGCCTTTGGGCGGATTGGGAACGAGGGTGAGGAGAAGCGGGAGGATACGAAGGTGGTTTTGGAGCCGGGGGAGTCGATTCGGGTGGCGCGGTATTTGGCCGTGGGGAGATCGCCGGCTGAGGCTTATGGCAAGGTGGCGGTGAAGCGTGGAGAAGCGGTTCCGGTTCGGGTGGTGATGCGGACGGGTGACGGGGAAGGGGTGGTGACGGGGCGGGTCGTGATTGAATTGGGCGAGGAAGCGGAGTTGCCGGGTTATCCGGATGAGTCGGGGGTAGTGACGACGGCTCTGTTCCCGGGAGAGTATCCGGCGCGTTTTGAGGATGTTGGGCGACGGGGAGAAGGGAAGAGTTTGCAGGTGGTGGCGGGGGAGGAGATTGAGGAGACCGTGGAGATGGGGGCGTCGCGAGGGATCATGTTTGATGTGCGTGACGGGGAGGGACGGGGGATTCCCTGCAAGGTGCAGTTTATTGGCATTGAGGGGACGGAGTCGCCGTATTTGGGGCCGCCGGTGCGCGCTCATGGGTGCCGGGACCAGTATCATTCCGAGCGGGGTGATTTTCGGGTGGCCTTACCGGCGGGGAAATACCGGGTGGTGGTGACGCATGGGCCTGAGTTTAATCATCATGCGGAAGAGGTGTCGCTTGGGGAAGGCGATGAAGTGGAGATGAAGGTTGTTTTGGACCGGGTGGTGGACACGAAGGGGTGGGTGAGCGCGGATTTTCACAATCACTCGACTCCGAGCGGCGACAACGTGTGCGGGACGGACGACCGGGTGATCAATCTGGCGGCGGAGCAGATCGAGTTTGCGCCGACGACGGAGCACAATCGCTTGTATTGTTGGGCGCCTCATATTGAGAAGCTTGGGTTGAGTGACGAAATGTATACCGTGCCGGGCGTTGAGCTGACGGGGCGGGGCGCGCATTTCAATATGTTTCCCTTGGAACCGGAACCGGGTCTTCAGGATGCGGGGGCGCCGGTGTGGCAGCGTGATCCGCGATTGAATGCGGTGGTATTGCGCGGATTTCAGGGGGAGCAGGAGGATCGTTGGATTCAGATCAATCACCCGGACATGGTGGAGAATTTTGTGGACCGGAACGGGGATGGGAAGACGGACGGCGGGTTTCAGGCCTTGCCGGAACTGATCGATGGGGTGGAAGTTCAGAATTACCGGGACTCGAATATACTGGTGCCGGCGCCGTTCAAAATTGGGAAGGCGCGCGGCGGCTTGGGATTGGGGGTGGACTATTTTCGGGAGTTTATCTGGCTGCAGTTGTTGAACCAGGGGCATCGGATTTGGGGGGTGGCGGTGAGCGATGCGCACGCGGTGCATGGGAACGGAGTGGGAGGGTGGCGTGTCTATTTGCCGAGCTCGACGGATGAGCCTGGCGAATTGGATTGGCGTGAGTTGGTGCGGCATGCGCGGGCGGGGAAGATGGTTTTGTCGTCGGGACCGTATCTGGAAGTGGCGACCGCAGGCGGTGCGGGTGCCGGGGAGACGGTGGATTTAGCGGGGAAAGAGAAGGAAGTGGCCTTGGACGTGCGGGTGCAGTGTTCGGATTGGTTGGATATTGACCGCGTGCAGGTTTTGGTCAACGGGCGTCAGCTTGAGTCGTTGAATTTTACCCGGGCGACGCATCCGGACTGGTTTGGGGACGGGGTGGTGAAATTTGAGCGGCAGATTGCGGTGCCACTGGAAGAGGACAGCCATTTAATCGTGGTGGCGTATGGGGAGGGGCATGATTTGTCGACCGGGTTTGGGAGCAGCGGGCAATCGGCGCTGCATCCTTGTGCGTATAACAACCCGATTTTCGTGGATGTGGACGGGAACGGCTTTGAGGCGAACGGGGATACTTTGGGCTTTGATTTGCCAGTGAAGCGATTGAGTGTGGAAAAGGCGCGGGCAGCGCTTGAAGCGAACGGATTAACCGAGTTAATGATGAAGGAGCAATGATGAAGCGATTGACAGCTGCAGCAGCGATAGGAATTGGATTGATCGGATTGGCAGGGGCCGGGGAGTGGGATCGTTTTCGTGGTCCGAACGGTTCGGGTTTGGCGGAAGGGGCTTCGATTCCGGCGGAGTGGAAGAAATCGGATTACAAGTGGAGTGTGGACTTACCTGGAGTGGGTCATGGATCGCCGGTGGTTTGGGGCGAGCGAATATTTTTGTTGTGTGGGGATGAGGAGAAGGGAACGCGAATGCCGGTGTGTGTGAACGCGGCTGACGGTGAGGTGATTTGGAGCGAGGAGTTTACGCCGGGCAATTCGAAGCGGCATCGATTTAACAGCGTGGCGTCGACCACGCCGGCGGTGGATGAGGAGCGGGTGTATTTCAGTTGGGGGAACAAGGAGGGCTTGACGCTGACGGCGTTTTCGCACGATGGGGAACTGGAGTGGGAGGCGGAGTTGGGGCCGGTGAGCGGGGGGCATGGTTTCGGGGCATCGCCGATGATGTATGGGGATTTGCTGGTGTTGAACAACGATCAGGAGGGGGAAGAGAACGGGTTCTTAATCGCTTTGGATCGGAAGACGGGGAAGGAGGTCTGGCGGGTGCCGCGGCAATCGAAGCGGATCAGCTATTCGACGCCGGTGGTGTACGAGGTTGGTGCTGGCGGGGAAGAGGCGCTGGTTTTTACCAATTGGACGCATGGGTTTACGGCGATTGACCCGGAGTCGGGCGATGTATTGGCGGACAAGAGCGTGTTTTACCAGGACACGAACGAGCGGGCGATCAGTTCGCCGATTGTTTATGACGATTTGGTGTTGGGGACGTGCGGGTTCACGAAGAACCCGAAGCATGCGATTGCGATGCGATTGCGGCCTGGCGGGGATTTTGAGGAAGTGTGGCGGATTGAGCGATCGGTGCCGCATATTCCGAGTCCGATTTTTGTAAATGATTTGGTGTTTTTGTGGGATGACGCGGGAATCGTGACCTGTGTGGACCCGGGCACGGGTGAAGTGAAGTGGCGCGAGCGTGTGGAAGCGAAAGGGGAGGTCTATGGGTCGCCGGTATCGGACGGGGAGAAGATTTTTTGTGCTGACAAGGAAGGGGTGGTTTCGGTGATCGCGGCGGGGGATACGTTTGAGGTTTTGGGACAGAATGATTTGGGAGAGTTATGCCGCTCGACTCCGGCAATCGCGGACGGGGTATTGTATGTGCGGACGAATGGGAAGCTTCACGCGATTCAGGGCGAGTAGCGGCGAGGGATCATGGTGGCGGGGCTTGGCGATGGAGCCAGCGGCGGAGTTTTGAGCGGGCGCTGGAGGGGCGGAGGACCCAGGCGTCGTTGTGATTGCGGAAGCCGGTGGAGGCGAAGGTAAAATTTCCGGGGACGCCGGTTGAGCGGAGGTATTCGCGGGTGGCGTCGAGGCGGAGGGGGGAGTCGGGGGTGCTGACTTCATCGAGGATGAACTGGGGGCGGCCTTGCAGGCGATTGAGGCGCTTGATGGCCGAGGCGCGATCGGCCTCCGGATAGGGCCATTGCGTACGGACGCCATCGTAGACGGAGTACGGAATGAACGCGCGCCAGAGTTGCGCGATTTCGTCGTCGTGGAGGCCGATGTAGTTGCATGCGATGGAGCCTCGCGAGAAACCCGCGAGGATGACATGATCGGGGTCGCCGCCGAATTGGGAGCAAATCCATGGGACGATGGTTTTGGCGTAGGCGACGGTTTGGGCGGGGCGGTAAGAGGGTTTGTCGCCCCACCACTTGGTGACGTTAGCGGTTCCGGATTCGTTGAGATAGGGGAGGCAGAGCCAGATGTATCCACTGCCGGCGGAGAGACCGTAGCCGAGTTTGGAATCTTCGACACGGCCGGAGCAGGTATCGCCGTATTTGTTTTTGTATCCTCCGTTGCCGGTGAATTCGACGATGACGGGGTATTGGCGGTCGGGTTGCCAATCGACGGGGAGGTAGAGGGTGTGGTAGACGGCCTTATTCGCGTATTGGGGATGGGTTTGGCGGACTCGTTTGCCGGCGGTGGGGGGATGGGCCGTGGAGAGGGGGGGAATGGTGAGATCGGGGGCGATGGAGCGGATGTCGGGGGCGTTGGCTGGGGTGAGTTTGCAGGTAGGTGCGAGGAGGGCGAGCGCGGCCAAGGGGATGAAGAGGCGGGCGGGATTCATTGTGTTCAGCATGGGGAAAACGATGGCTTTCGACAATGCGGCTTTGTGGCTAGAGTTCGGGCATGAGTCGACCTCAACGCGCCGTGGTATTGGCGGGAGTCCTTATGGGACTCCTTGTGGTGGCGTTCTTTTATTGGGTGGGAGGGGAAGACAGTCGAGACGGGATGGGAGGGGGAGAATCGGGCGGGGGGCATGAGGAGCCTGAGGGGGAAGCAGGGGTGATGGCGGTGGGGAGTTTGGAGGATGTTGGGGAAGGACCGCCGGTTGGTGGATCGCCGGCTTGGAAGGATTCGGTAGCGGCGGCGTTGTTGTCGAGGCGTTGGGAGCTGGGACGGCCGGAGGTGCGGGATCGATTGGCGCGTCTGTTGGCGGAAGCGGCGGCTGCGGAGGATGAGTATATGCGGGTGACGGCGCGGCGGATGGGACTGCCGATGGTGACGCCGGAGGGAGCGGTGTTGGTGGGATTTGAGGGGCGAGTGCCGATTTACGAGATGGATGAAAATGTGAATGCGGCGATTTCGATCAATGCGCATGTTGTGCGAGAGACGGCACCGTTCTCTGTCGACGGGGCCGGGTGGTCGATGGGCATCTGGGAGGTGGAAGGCGTTCCCCGGCTGTCGCACAACGAGTTCGCCGGGAGATTGTCAGTTGGTGACGGAACCTCCGCGGTAAGCGATCACGCCACGCATGTCGCGGGCATCCTTTCTGCCAAGGGGAACAATTCGTCAGTCAAGGGCATGGCGCCGGGGGCATCTCTTGTTGCGCATGATTCGTCGGACGACATCATGGAGATGGGATTACTCGCGATGGCAATCGCAAACGAAAGTGGGAAGGTTCCTGTTTCGAATCATTCCTATGGTCAATTGGCGGGTTGGGCGGGGACGCGGTGGTTTGGAACGTTCTCGAACGATGGTGATGCCTCCAATGATTACGTTGACCGGTTCGGGCGATACACCTCAACGAGCGCGGCTTGGGATGGGGTCATGTGGAACGCTCCTTATTACGTTGCCTTTAAGTCCGCGGGCAACAATCGGAATGACGAAGCGCCGGCTCCCTTGGTCCGCTGGCGGCTTAACGGGATTGGTATTCCGCTGCTTTTTTACAATTCGGCGACTCATCCCGGCGACGACAACTCTCATCGGGTATCGGGGGGGCACATGGGATTTGACACTCTAACGCGAAAGGGAGTGCCCAAGAATGGGATTACGGTGGGGTCTGTGTTGGATGCGGTTTCGGGTGGTAGTCGTGATATTGCTGGTGCCACGCTTAATTCGTTCAGTGGATTCGGTCCGACGGATGATGGGCGTATCAAGCCGGACATCGTAGCCAACGGCAACGGAGTGTTGTCGACGGGGTCGAGTAGTGATACCGACACGTCGCAACGGACGGGGACGAGCATGGCGGCACCGGGGGCATGCGGGACGGCGTTGTTGTTATTGGATTACTTTGGGGATTTGTTGCCCGGACAGGGGATGATGGGGAGCACGTTGAAGGCGTTGCTTTTGCATACCGCGGATGATTTGGGCAACGTGGGGCCGGACTATCGATATGGCTGGGGCTTGGTGGATGCGCTGGAGGCGGGGAATTTAATCATGGATCATGCGGGTGAGGTCTCTCGGGGGAGACTGATTGAGGGGGAGTTGGGTGGTGCGGTGACGTTTCAGTCTTATCCGGTATACTATTCGGGATCGGGACCGCTGACGGTGTCGCTTTGTTGGACGGACCCGCCCGGTGCGGGGACATCGACGCATGATTTGCGGACGGCTCGATTGGTGCATGATTTGAATGTGCGGGTGGACGGTCCGAGTGCGCAGCTTTTTCGGCCGTGGGTGATGCCATGGGTGGGGACGTATACCGATGCGAATTTGGATGCGGCGGCGACGACGGGGGTGAATACGGTGGACAATGTGGAGCAGGTGTTTGTGGAGGGGCCGCCGGAGGCGGGGGTCTACGTGGTGACGGTGGATCATGCGGGGAGTTTGTCGCAGGGGCCGCAGGCTTATTCCTTGGTGGTGACGGGGGGCAAGTTTCCGCGTGGATATGAGCTTTGGGCGGCGCAGGAGTATCCCGGTCAGTGGGCGAACGCGGGGGTGACGGGATTTGGCGCGGACGGCGAGGAGGATGGAATGTCGAACGGGATTGAGTATGCGTTTAATTTGAATGCGCATGAGTATGACCCGGCGGATGCGGTGTATGAGGCTGGGGAAGAGACGGTGGGGCCGACGGAATACATGACGCTGACGTACGATCGTGATACGACGAAGACGGATATCAGTTACATCGCGGAGTGGTCGACGGATTTTATCAATTGGACGGCGGTGGCGGGCGTGGTGACAGCGACGGCAGGGACGATCGAGACCGTGAAGGTGATGATTGAAAAGGATGGGCGGTTAAAGTTTGCGAGGATTCGCGTGGTCAAGTTGTGAAGATTACTTACATCACGGCTGGAGCGGCGGGGATGTATTGCGGCAGTTGCATGCATGACAACACGCTGGCGGCGGCGTTGATGCGGTTGGGGTGTGATGTGACGCTCGTGCCGGTGTATACGCCGATTCGGACGGATGAGGAGAGTGTGAGCGTGGAGCGGGTGTTTTTTGGGGGGATTAATGCGTATTTACAGCAGAAGAGTTTTCTCTTTCGGATGCTTCCGTCCTGGGCGGACGGGTGGCTCAACAATCCTTGGCTGATTCGGAAGCTAGCGGGGGGAGCGGTGAGTGTGGATGCGGAGAACCTGGGGGCGATGACCTTGTCGGCGTTGCGGGGCGAGCATGGCCGGCAGGCGAAGGAGGTGGATCGGTTGATCAAGTGGTTGAAGGAGGAGGCGAAGCCGGACCTGGTGAACTTGACGAATCTTTTGATCGGCGGATTTGCGCCGGTGATCCGGCGGGAGTTGGACGTGCCGGTGTTGGTGACGCTGCAGGGTGATGATTTGTTCCTGGAGCATTTGTCGGAGTCTTATCGAGAGCAGGTCATTGCCGAAATGAAGCGGTTGGCCGGGGAGGTCGACGGTTTTGTGGTGAACAGTGAGTATTATGCGAAGGCGATGGCGTCGTTATTGGAGGAGCCGCGTGAGAAGTTTCATTTGATCCCGCTGGGATTGCGGACGGGCGATTTTGAAACGGTGGGGAGAAAAAGGAATACGGGAGAAGGCAGGCAAACGATCGGTTATTTAGCCCGCATTTCCCCAGAGAAAGGGTTTCACGTGATGGTGGATGCGTTTATTCGTTTGAAGGAGTGGCCGGACACGAAGGAGTGTCGTTTTCTTGCGGCAGGCTGGTTGAGTCACGATGAGCACGATTATTTTGCGGGGGAGAAGGCGAAGATGGAAGCGGCGGGAGTATTGGATTCGTTTGAGTATCGGGGTGAGTTGGACCGGGATGGGAAGCTGGATTTTTATGGGGAGATTGATTTGTTTTCAGTGCCGGCGACGTATCGGGAGCCGAAAGGCTTGTATGTCTTGGAGGCGCTAGCGAGCGGGGTACCCGTGGTGCAACCGGCGCACGGGATATTCCCGGAAATGATCGAGCAAACGGGCGGCGGTGACTTGGTGAGACCGGGGAGCAGTGCGGACTTGGCGGAGAAGCTTGGCAAACTATTGCACGATGATGAGCGCCGCCTGGCGCTTGGGGAAGTGGGCCGCGAGCGCGTGCATGAGCGATTCAATGCGAACGAGATGGCGCGTGCCGTATTGGACCTCTATTCCCAGGTATTGGAGCGGAATCGCCGCTATGCGTGATGGACGGTCGTCAGGGCTCGTTGCTTACCGCGAAGGTAATGAAGAGGCAATGACCGGTGGTGGGGGAGGAGGCGATAAGCGTGGTGGCGTCGTCGACTTCCACCGTGACGCCGGTGGTGGTCCAGTTGATGAGGTCGGTTGAGACGTAGACGGTATAGACGATACCGGTGACTCCGGGGCGTTTGTTGATGGTGAGGGTGAATTTTCCATTGGCTTCGACGGCGGTGGGCACGAGGTCGAATTCGGGGACATTGGGCTCGGCGCCTGCGAGCGCGAATTCCACCAGGTTTACGGTGCCATCGAGATCATCGTCGTCCGTTGCGTTTCCGACGAGGCCGTGTTGAGCGGCCCAATCGGCGTAGGTTTGGCCATACTGGGGTTCGTGATCGATTTTGACATTGTTATCGTTGGTAACGGTAATGGAGACGGTGCGGGTGGCCATTCCCGGAGCGGTGAAGGTGACGTCGTAGGAGCCGTTTCCGTTGAGGGGGACGGAGTAGGCTCCCGAGCTGGTGGAGACGGCGTAGTAGGCGGAGCCGGTGACATCGACGCGGATGCCGCCCCGGCCTTCTCCTTTGTCGTAGAAATTGTTTCCATTCGCGTCTTCGTAGACGCAGCCGGTGACGAAGGTGGTATTTTCGAAGGTATTTCCGAAGTCCTGGGTGACGAGTTGTGGACCGACGCTGCCGTTGGTTCCGTTGACGACGCCGATGCCGATTTCTTTGAAGCGGCCGGAGTGG
The DNA here is from genome assembly GCA_039028175.1 of Verrucomicrobiota bacterium. Lineage (GTDB taxonomy): Bacteria > Verrucomicrobiota > Verrucomicrobiia > Verrucomicrobiales > DEV007 > JBCDBW01. Next base: position 5,839 of record JBCCIR010000082.1, on the reverse strand, counting down.
ATGTTGATTCGGTGACCGGCGGGATTCTGCATGCCTTGGCCGGAGAAGGATGAGTTGTAGCAGGGATCGCCGGAGTTGGTACTGTTGCCCCAGTCGATATTGAAGCCGGCGTGGCCGTAGAGATTGGATTCGGAGTAGGCGAAGACGTTTTCTGCGACGGTTTGGAAATTATAGCCGACTTCGTCCATGCGGTTTGAGATGCTGGAGTGGGGGTTAAATTGAGTGCCGTTGCAATTGGGCGGATTGCTGGAGGAGGTGTGACCCTGGAAGCGATTTTGGAACATGTCCTGCGTGTGGCATTCAGCGGAGGTATTGAGTTTTTCGTTGAAGGAAAGGGGTTGAGCGAACTGGTTCATGCAGGGATTTCCGGTGCCGGGAATGATGTGGGAGATATTCCAGGTGAACTGTGAGACGATATGATTGGGGTTGATACCGAAGGCGCCCATGGCGTTCAGGACATCGGGGTCGGTGAGATTTTTCAACCAATTGGCTTCGGCCATGGCATCGGCGCGGGCGCGATTGATATATTCGAGGTAGACTTGGGCGTCGTCCGATGGGTTTCCGACGGAGTAGAGGTTTTTCTGGATGACGGGACCGATCTGGATGTTGTCGAGGAACCAGCCGACGGTATTGAAACTGACGTCGAACCAGCCACCGCCGGAGTAGTCGTAGTAGAAGCGGATTTTCACGCTTTGGCCGGCGTAAGCGGCGAGGGAGAATTCTCGAAAGGCGAAGCTGGTTTCGACTTGGCCGCCGGTGCCTTGTTGTGAGAAGAGATCGGTCCATGTCGCGCCTCCGTCGGTGGAAATCTGCACGCGTGCGGTCTCACCGGGGAGCGACCATGAGAGTTGTGATTGAAACGCGAGTTTGGTATCGGCCTGAACGTCGATCGTGTCGTTGAATTCGAACCAGTTTGGGTTGCCGGCGTTGCGGGCGAGGCGGAAGGCGGAATTGTCGACGGCGACGATGGTGTTTTGGATGAGAGAGTAACCGGAGTTGATTTGCTTGGTGATTTGGCCTTCTCCGGATTCGGCGCCATCGGAGAGGGAGGTCACGCCGGCGATGGTGGAGAGGGAAGTTGAGAGGAGGGTGATGAACGTGGCGAGGAAGAGGCGTACGCGGGGGTATCTCCGTGTGCGCAGGGCAGGGAGCGGCAAACTAGACCGACGAGATAAGTGATGTATGCAAGCCATTGACTATCAACCAATGCTAAATAACTATAATTATATCGATATAATATAATTACCATAACTAATTGTCAATGGAATCTATTGGGATTCGCGAGAAGGGGGATGAACTACTGGTCTTTCTAATAGAGGAAGTTACGACAATGAGCTTTTGGGAATGTTGAGGGTTTTGCTAGATTGATCCTTGATGGGCATGGAACGAGGGACACGAAGGCGCCTTGGGAACCGCTTTGGGATGGCGGGAGTGGTGGTGGTTTTGTTTGTGGGTTGTGGTACTCCCCGTGATGAGGTGGGCGGGGTGATGATCGGTGAAACGGGAGTGGGCGTGACCGGCGTTGGAAGGTTGGTTCCCGGTGATGCGTCGTTGGACGATGTGGCGCGTTTCCTGGCGGGGATGCCGGCGCGGGGCGGGTCGACATTGGATGGGATGCGAGCGAGCGGTTGGTGGCAGGAGCATCGCCGGCGCATGGATGCTCTTTGGGATCAGTATGAGGCGAGGCGGGGGCGTGCGATCGCCGAGTGGCGCGGGAATGTGTTAGGAATTGTGGATGGTCGTCACTATGTTTTCTATCCGTTTAGTGGTCCGGATTTTGTTTTTGCGAACGCGTTTTTTCCGCGAGCGAGTCACTATTTGCTGGTGGGTTTGGAGCCGGTTGGTGGGGCGCCGGTCCTGGGTGAATTGACGGAGGCGGACTTGCGCATTGGTGTCGAGAATCTATACGACACGATTGAGACGAATTTGCAGCACAGTTACTTTATCACCAAAGACATGAGGGAGGATTTGGTGCGAAGCCGATTGAAGGGAGTGGTTCCGGTGATGCTGGCGTTCCTCGCGCGGACGGGTCATACCTTAGACGGAGTGAGTCCGGCGTCGGCGGGAGGGGACGGCTATCATTTCCGGGTTCGATCCGGCGGGGGGCGTCAGAAGCATGTGTATTATTTCCGCCAGAACCTGGCGGACGGTGCATTGAGCGGCCGTTTTCTCGAGTTTTCAGAGTCGTTTGGGCATCCGGTGACTTTTATCAAGAGCGCTTCGTATTTGATGCATGGGGGAGGTTTTTCGACGATTCGGAATCACATTCTGGATGTGAGTGCGGCGATCGTTCAGACGCCTTCGGGCGTGCCGTTTCGGTATTTTGAAGACGGTCGTTGGGACATTCGCCTGTATGGGAGTTACGTGAGAACCCTGGACATGTTTGAGGAGTATTATCAGCCGGATTTAGCGGCGGCGTTCATGAGCGGTCGTTATCCGGTGGCGCCGATTCGGTTTGGGATGGGCTATGTTTTTTACGAGGGGGAGTCCTCGTTCTTGGTGGCGACGCGCAAGGCGATTGCGTTTTAGGCTGAACGTCCTCGGGAGGATGGTTCAGCTGGTTTGGTTTTGGGCCTGATGAAAGGCGAAGCCGAGGCCGGCACCGAAGCCGAGGCCGTGGAAGAGGCCCCAGAGGAGTCGACCGAGGGTGATGTGGGACTCGAGGAGGGGTGTGAGGACGCCTTTTCCGTGGGCGGCGTAGTAGCACATTCCGCCGATAGTGTAGCCTAGGGTGTGGAAGAGGAAGAGGACGGCGAAGGCGGGGAGGAAGCCGGATTTGGGTTTGAGGACGGCCGTGATGATGGCGGCGAAGGCGGCGAGGCCGGCGGCGGAGCCGAGGATTTCTCCGGCGGAGCCGCGGATGAGGAACCAGCCGGCGCACCAGAGGAGGGCGTAGGTGGCGAAGCCGGGGAGGATGATGGCGTAGGCGCGGCGGAGGCGATGTGGGGGCGGGATGAGGGGGTAGAGGAAGAGGCCGGAGAGGGCGAGGAAGGCGACGGCGATGCTGGAGTAGAGGGGGATGGTACCCATGCGACCTCCGAAGGCCCAGATGGAGTAGGCGAGGAGGCTGACGGCGCCGAAGCGGAGGGCGCCTTGGAGGATGGACTGGGAGGTGTTCAAAGCGGGGTGGAGAGGGGTATTTGGGGGTGTTTGGGATTCAGGCAGTTAGGGCGAGGGAATATTGATTTTAGGAGGATTTCGCTGCAAAATCTGCCAAAAATCAATATAATTTCCATAATTAAATGAAAATTCTGTAATTACTTGTTGATTCTATCAAGAAATAGCCGACTTTAGCTGGTCTTTCTCTCTTGGAAACAGAGACCGAATACGCACAAACAAACAGGGATTCTCACAAAATGAAAACATATCCGGTTTCTTCACGAAGCGGTTTTTCCTTCACCCAGGTCTTAGTGGCGGTGGCGATCATGACGGTGATCGCCACGGGCGCGTTTCGCGCGATGTCGTCCACGGCTGAGCGAGCCGAGGAGTCGAAGCTGGAGAGTGACGTGAAGTCGGTGAATGCGGCATTAAACGTCTATGAAACTTTCGGGGGCAAGATTCCGGACAATGCCTCGCCGGGCCAGGTGATCGGTCATTTGAAGAGCAAGTCGAGTGCGACGACTCGCGAGCAGACGAACGGGGTGACGGGAAGTTTGGTGGACCCCCGGATGCGCGCCTTGCTGATGGTGGAAGCCGAAGGCGAGGAGGGTGGTGGTGAGCAGGCCAATGTGGGCGCTGCTCATGGAGACCGGCCGGTTCCCCGGGCGGTTTGGAATTCATCGACAAAGCGTTTTGAAGTGAAGACATCGGGGACGGGAGTTGTGAAGTTTGTAATCGATGACCGCTTGGGAGACGCGGAGATTGAATTTGAGGATCGTCATCAGAACATGAAGTTGGCGACCGTGGACGACTGGATTTGGGATTACCGCGAGATTTATGCCACGGACGGCGGATCTCCCACGGCCATCCCGATGCCGGGGCTCCCCGGCGGTCAGGGAGGCGGGCCCTCGGGGCCTCCCGGCGGTGGTGGCGGCGGCGGTGGTGGTGGTGATGCCACTCCCTTGGATCCCCCTGAGTTTTCGATTCCCACGGGAACCTTTCCGATCACGGATTTTGGGATGTCATTGACGCTGACCAATCCCAGTTCCAATCCGATTAATGACTCGCGCATTCTTTACTCGGTAAACGACGGCCCTTGGGCGGTTTATGAGAATCCTCTCAACGTGGAGGCGGACACCACCGTGGAAGCCTATGTGGAGTCGATGAGCGCCGATTGGTCGGACAGCACCGAGGAGAGCGAAGAATACACCGCGAGCAGCGTGCGGTTGGATCGTCCGACGATCGTGGCATCGGCCACCAAATTTGATTTCGAGGACAACGAAAACATTGAGATTGAGATTATTGACCCCAATGAGGACGACGTATCGGAGCTGAAATACCGGATCGCGAACGGGCCGTGGACGCTCTATGAAGGGCCGTTTACCTTGAACGTGCACAGTTACAGTTCGGGCACGTATGTCCGGGCGAAGGCTTTCGCTACCGCAGAGTATTACACGAACAGTCAGACCCGTCGTCAGGACATCGACGAGCCGGATCCGATTGATTTGGATGCTCCGGTCATCACCACGAGCGCGCCCAAATTTGACTACGATGACAACCAGTCGGTGCAGGTGACGATCATCAATCCGAACGGCACGGATGAATCCAGCATTGAATATCGGGTGGACGACGGGGCGTGGACGCCTTACGGCGGTCCTTTTGACTTGAGCGTGATGGATTACCAGGTGAGTCCGGCCACGATTCAGGCGAAGGCGGTGCCGACCGTCGCGTATGCATCGGAGAGTGATGTTGTATCCGCGACGATTGCCGAGCCGGATCCGTTGTTTTCGATTTCCGGTGTGGCGGACGGTGTTTTTGCGAATGCGATCGGGCCGGGTGTTGCCGCCGGTCATGTTTACACGGCGGACGGCGGGCACACCTTTTTCTGGGGAGATCCTGCGGGCAACAGTGCGCCGGTGAACACCTGGCTGAGCCAGTATCAGTATAGCTGGGATCAGCGCCGCCAGAACATGTTGCGATTCACGGGGAATTCTTTCACGGACGTGAGTCCGGGTGAGCGGTTCCTTTTGGGAACGATCGATTACTTTAACGGCAGTATTTGGTCGGGCACGGAGGCGAATTCGGTGCAGTTGCTGGTGGATTTGGCTTTCAACGACGGGGGGCAGACCAACGTGTTGAATTTCTCGATTGATTTGATCAACAGCCTTAACACGTCCGATGTGTGGGAGAGTGCGGACACGATCAAGTTGCAGAACTTGTATTCGAATTCGACGACCGACATCCAGGGCCGGAATTATTCACTGCGCCTGGACTTTGGTAACGAGGGCGTGGATGGCTTCGGCTGGACTGAAATTGATGAGTTCCATGTCCAGGAAGGGCAGACGGCGTCTGGTAATCTTTACGGGACGTTGTGGATTCAGTTGGACGAGTAACCGGATTCTTTGGACGAAACTCAGAAGGGGCAGCGAGCAATTTTTCCGAGGATGAGAAACGGCAAGGAATTGAGAATGGATCGATTGGTGCTCTCATCCGTTGGGTTTGACAAGATTCCCTCCTTTGATCACGTGGTGTCCTGGGGTGACCTCTCTTTTGGAAGGCCACTCTCTCCGCGCCGGCAAAGCATTTGATGTTCTCCCGGTAAAGAGATGGAAGCCCCGGGGCGCCCGTGATCATCTTTCTCTCGACGAGTGAGTCGAGCCTGTTTTCGAGACCGGTCCGTTGATTGCAGCGGGCCGGTTTTTTTGTATTTGGGGGAGGGGATGGTGGAGCGTGTGTGGCG
>JBCCIR010000081.1:0-24558 GCA_039028175.1 Verrucomicrobiota bacterium | reverse complement strand
GTTCAAAGGGGGCAGTGGTGGGCGTTATGGGGTGGGCGGGGGTTGGGGCGGGGGGGATTTTGGTTTGAGGAGGTGGGGCATGTGGAAGAGGAAGATGATGAGGGAGGGAAGCCAGAAGGCGAGGTATAGGGGGATGTTATGGGAAGAGAAGAAGAGGATGAGGCCGTAGGTTTCGACGGATTTGGTCATGGACCAGATGAGGAAGGCGGCGATGAAGAAGAGGATGGCGCCCCATGCGGAATCGGGGGCGATGCGGTTGGGGTGGATGAGGAAGCGGAGGAGGAACCAGCGGGCGGCGAAGGTGAGGGCGAGAGTGATGATGCTGATGAGGGCGACGATGGCGGGATCGGGGGAGGCGATGGCGGGGTCTGGTTTTGGGGTATTGGCGAGCTGGGTGGCGACGAGGAGGTCGGCGGGCCAGGCGAGGAGGAGGAGAGACCAGAGGACCCACGAGAGGATGAAAGCGATTTTCATGGGTTATTTGGTGGCGCAGTTACACAGTTACGCAGTTACGCAGTGGTGCCGGGTAGCGTATTGAGGGGAATCAGGAAGGGTGAAACGGAGCGGCCCCGGGGAGGTGGTGAGGCTACCCCGGGGCCGCGATCAAGAGACCGCCCGGCGGTATGAGTCACCGGGCGAGGGTGAAGAGAATCGCTCAGGGTTCGGGGAGTTGGCTGGCGGCTCCGGCTCCACCGAGGACGGCGCCGACGATGCTGATGGCGACGCCGATGAGGTATCGGATGAAGGGTTGTTTATTTTGGTCCCAGTGCATGATGACGAAGATGAGGCCAACGAAGGGGACGAAGAGGCTTCCGAGGCCCCAGAGGATGGATTTTTTGAAGGCGTTTACGAGGATGAAGATTGCGTAGACGAGGCTGATGATTGCGCCGACGAAGAGCAGGATGGTTCCGATGGTAGCCATGGTTCAGGATTGATTTTTGGATTGATTGAAGTGGTCGCGTGCCGGACCGCGAACGGGCGGTGGCGGCGGCGAGTGGATTTGTTTAAGAAATCTTAAACAAAAGTCGGAGGGAGGGGAAGGGCGGATTTTGGGAATCGGCGGAACCTATTGATTTTTAGGGGCTGGAGGGCGGATTGGGGAGAAGTATTCGTATGGAGTGATCTGTCATTCGATCATGATTGAGGGTTGAGGTTGGCGATGAGGCGGAGGCCTTCGAGGGTGAGGTTGGGGTGGACGGATTGGATGAGGGGGAGTTTGGCGGCGATGAGGGCGGCGTATCCGCCGGTCGCAACGACTTGGAGGGGATCAGCTTCGGTCTTTTGAATTTCGCTGATGATTTCTTTGATGAGCCCGCGGTAACCGTGGACGACGCCGGCGAGCATGGCGTCGGTGGTGGATTTTCCGATGACCGCGGGGGGTTCGATGAGGTCGATTTTGGGGAGGAGGGCCGTGCGGTGGTGGAGGTAATCGGTCATGACGTCGAGCCCGGGCGCGATGACGCCGCCGATGTAAGCGTTATCGGCGGAGACGATGTCGAAGGTGACGGCGGTGCCGAAGTCGATCACGACGGCGGGGACGGAGTGGAGGTGTGAGACGGCGACGGCGTTGGCGAGGCGATCGGCGCCGATGGAGGCGGGATTGGGGAAGTCGACGGTGATGCCGAGATTGATGTCGTCGGAGACGGCGAGGGTATTTGTGGTGCCGAGGGTGTCGGTGATGAGTTGTTGTTTATCGGGGACGACGGAGGAGACGATGAGGCGATCGTAGGACCAGTCGTGGGTGAGTTCGGCGAGGGCCTCTGGGGTGAGGTCGGGGGTGGGGTGGGTGCGGACGTCGTCATCGGCCAAGGCGTCTGGGGAGGCGAGGGCGGCCTTGGTGCGGGAGTTTGAGTTATCGATGAGGAGGAGGGTGGGCACGGGGGCGAGTTGGGAACTAGGAATTAGGAATTAGGAATTAGGAATGGAGAATGGTGGAGTGGTGCTTAGGGGATGGGAGGGGTGAAGGATTTGGATTGTTGGTTTTTGATGGTGTTGAGGTTGAAGGAGGAGGCGGATTTGACGAGTTGGGATTGGTTTTGGATTTGGAGCCAGAGGGGTCCGGCGAGGTCGGTGGGTTCGAGCCAGTATTTGAGTTGGGCGGGGGCGGTTTTTTGGCCGGCGGGGATGACGGGGGGAGCGGCGAAGGCGAGGAAGAAGGGTTCGATGGGGCGGAGTTGGTTTTTTGGGGGAGTGTTGTTGGCGGGGGTATCGGGGGGAGCGGCGAGGAGTTGGGCGTATGGGGGGATGAGTTGGTATTCTTGGCCGTGTTCGTTGTGGATGACGAGGTCGAGTTCGATGATGGCGTTTTCGTAATCGCGTTTGAGGTGAATTTTTTTGAGGGTGAAGGATTGGGTTTCTTTTTGGGGGGTTGTGGATGGGTCGTTGGCGGTGGTGGCGGTGTTGGATTCGGGTTTGTTAAAGGCGGAAGGGGAAGTGGGGGGAGGTGAGGTGTCGTTGTTTTTTTGTTGTTCGGAGATGAGGACGTAGGCGAGGCCGGCGATGATGAAGGCGACGAGGACCCAGACTTCGACTCGTTTGAAGAGGTTCATGGATGAGGTTGCGGGGGTAGTTTGTTTGTGTCGGTCGGTTTAACCACTTATCGCCAGTTATCGGGAGTATTCAATCATCTTTGGAAGAAGGTTAATCGGTTATTCGGTTAATCGGTTTATTGAGGAGGCGGGAAGCATTGAGGAGGGGGTGGGGTGGGCGTATGGTTGTGGGGGTATCGAGCGAATGGCGGAGACGGATCGGCATTGGGAGTTGAAGCGGGCGGCGTTGAAATGGGCGCAGTTTGTGGGGGGGTATCGGTTTGCGGGGGTGGAGGTGCGGGTGCCCCGTTCCCGTTACCGCGCCGACGTCGCCGCCAGCATGATGCTGGACCCAGATGGCGCGCGCTCTGCGGCGCGCGGGGGAGAGGGCGTGGAGGCGGACGGTGGGGATGGGGAGAGTAGTGAGATTGAGGTACCGAGTGATGAGGGATTGGGGCAGAGTGCTTTGTTTGAGTGCAAGCAGGCGCGGGGGGATTTTTTGAAGGATTCGGGGGAGGAGGCGGCGAGTTTGGAGGAGTTGGCGGGGTTGCGAGAGCGGCGGCGGAATTTGGAGCGGCAGTTGGGGGTGCATTATCCGCATTTGAGGAAGGGGGAGACTTTATTTCCGGAGTTTGACGGGATTTATGGGGAGGAGTTGCCGCACGAGGGGTATGGGAAGTTGATGCGCGAGATTGGGAAGTTGGAGTCGCGGGTTTTTGGGCGGACGAAGTTTGCCAAGTTGCGGCGCTGGCGGAGTGCGCACGCGTTGTATTTGGTGACGTGGCCTGGGGTGGTGCGCGGGGAGCACGAGGTGCCGTTGGGGTGGGGTTGGTTGGAGGCGGAGGAGGGCGCGGTGGAGGCAGGGGAAGGAGAAGAAGAAGTAGATGTAGAAGAAGAAGGGGTGAGACCGGTGATGGGGTTGGTGTTGCGGAAGAAGCCGATGCGGATGGGCTGTGACGTGGGGACGGGGTTGAGGTGGTTGGAGCGGTTGGCGGCGGGGGGGACGCGGCGGGTGAATTTGGAGATGGGGGTGACGGTTGGCCCGTTGACCCGTTGACCCGTTTGCCGGTTGGAGGACGCGAAAACGGGGGAACTTACGTTCCCCCGTTTTGCGTGTTGGTTGTGAAGATTGCCGGTCCGGCTTGGAGCGGCCGGCGAATCTTGTTGGTGATGGATTTTTATCTGGAAGCGAAGTCCGCGTAAGCGGGGACTCCGTGTTCGCCCATGTCGAGGCCTTCCACTTCTTCTTCTTCGCTGACGCGCACACCCATGATGAGTTTGAGAGCGCCGAAGACGATGAAGGCGAAGGCGAATGCCCAGATGGAAATGGCGAGAGTGCCGAGCAACTGGGTGCCGAAGCTGAGGTCGGCGTTGCCTCCGTTGAAGAAGCCGATACCGACGGCGAGGGTGCCCCAGATGCCGCAGACGCCGTGCACGGAGATGGCGCCGACGGGGTCGTCGATTTTGATTTTATCGAAGCCGATGATGGCGAAGACCACGATGCATCCGGCGACGAGGCCGATAATGGCGGCGGCGAGGACTCCGACGGAGTCGGCGCCGGCGGTGATCCCGACGAGACCGGCGAGGATGCCGTTGAGGGCCATGGAGAGGTCCGGCTTCTTGAGGAAGATCCAGGAGATGAGCATGGCGGCGACGCCCCCGGCTGCGGCGGCGATGGCCGTGGTCACGCAGACGTAGGACACGAGGATGGGATCGGCGTTGAGGACGGAGCCTCCGTTGAATCCGAACCATCCGAGCCAGAGGAGGAACACGCCCATGGTGGCGAGTGGCATGCTGTGGCCGAGGATGGGTTTGATGCTGCCGTCACTTCCGTATTTGCCTTTGCGGGCTCCGAGGAGGATGACGCAGGCGAGTGCGGCGAATCCGCCGAAGGCGTGGACCACCGAAGAGCCGGCGAAGTCGTAGAAGCCTTTTTGGTCGAGCCAGCCGGCGCCCCATTTCCAGGAACCGGAGATGGGATAGGCGATGGCCACGAGCAGGGTGGCGAAGATCATGAAGGATGACAGCTTGATGCGTTCGGCGACGGCACCGGAAACGATGGTGGCGCCGGTGGCGGCGAACATGGCCTGGAAGAGGAAGTCTGCCCAGGTGGTCATATCGAGTTCGTAACCCATGGGAGTGGTGAGGCTCGCGTCTTCGAGGCTGCCCATACCGGGGATACCGAAGCCGGCGAACTTGAGGAAACCTTCTCCGTCGCCGAAGCCGGGATACATCAGGTTAAAGCCGATGATGGCATAGGTGAGGATACCGGCGCAGATAATGAACACGTTTTTGAATAGGATATTGACCGTGTTCTTTTGTCTGGTGAGACCGGACTCGAGGGTGGAGAAGCCGAGGTGCATGGTGAAGACCAGGAACGCGGCGATGAGGATCCACAGGTTATCGACGACGAAGATGGCGTAAGCGTCACCGGATTCGCGGGCGAATTCGGAATCGGCTTCGGCGATTTCGGCGACGGGGCCTGGGGTGGGTTCACCCTCTTGGGCGTTTGCGGAGGTGATCGCGCCTGCGAAGAGGCTGATACCTGCGAACGCGCAGAGGAATAACGACAGGTTACGACTAAGCGTTGATTTCATTTTAAGGCTAACTATTTGGTGGTTGGTAGTTGTGTGTTGATGTCAGGATGTGACGCGGGATAGGACCGCGGGCACGTGTTGGAAAGAAGCAGGGGGCGTGCCAAGTTTTTGGGGAGAGGGCGATAAAGTTTGTAAATAATTGATAGTGAGCCTGTTAAGGATGCGCATAGAAATTACTCATGGGGTGGCTGGGGTATTTGGGGTGCCCGGCGCGTCTGGAGGCCACGACCGATCGCATGGTGGGAGTGGGGGGTGTCTTGGGACGGCAGGCGGAGCGCCTGCCCTGCGATGAGGGGGTATGGGGAGCGTCGTGGGAGGGGGTGTGGTGAGCCGCCGCCAGCACGGAATGCGGCAGGGGACCGCGATCGGCGATCGCGGCAACAGAAGGAGAGAGCGGGGACAGGGACTTACGCGCGGGGGTGGGATTCGTCGTAGACTTTTTTCATTCTTTCGACGGAGACGTGGGTGTAGATCTGGGTGGTGGAGAGGGAGGCGTGTCCGAGGAGGGATTGGACGGAGCGGAGGTCGGCGCCGTTGTCGAGGAGGTGTGTGGCGAAGGAGTGGCGGAGTTTGTGCGGAGTGATGTGGAGGGGGAAGTCTGCGTGGGCGAGGTATTTTTTGAGGACGTTGTGGATGGCGCGCGAGGAGAGGCGTTTACGGAGTTTGCTGAGGAAGAGGGGGCCGGACGAGACGTCGGCTTTGGCGCGGTAGTTTTGGAGGGCATCGAGGGCGGGTGTGCCGACGGGACAATATCGTTCTTTTGAACCTTTGCCGAGGACGCGAATGGTTTCGTTGTAGAAGTCGAAGTCTTCGACGTCGAGGGCGGCGAGTTCGGCGAGGCGGATGCCGGTGGAGTAGAAGAGTTCGAGGATGGCGGCGTCGCGTTCGGGGAGCCAGGAGGGGGCTTGTTTTGGGTGTTCGATTTTGAAGGGGAGGGCGAGGAGTTCCTCGACCTGTTTTGTGGTCATGACGACGGGGAGTTTTTTCTCGGGTTTGGGGAGTTGGACTTCTTTGAGGGGGTTGATTCTGAGATTGTGGCGGAGAGTGAGGAATTTGTAGAAGCTGCGCAGCGCGGCGAAGTGGAGGCGAATGGTGGAGCGAGCTTTGCCGACTTTCATACAGTCGAAGAGGTAGCGGCGGAAGTCATCGGCGGTGAGTTTTTTCCAGGCGGAGAAGCGGGGGTATTGGGAGCGGAAGGTATTGAGGGCGTGGCGGTAGTTGGAGAGGGTGCGCGGGGAGGCGTTGCGCTCGGTTTTGAGGAATTCGAGAAAGGCGTCGATGAGGGGATCGGCCTCCGGGGGCGGGGGTTTTGGGGGGTTGGTTTTTTTGGATGGCATGATGGATGGGCGGCGGGGTCAGGCGAGTTCGGGTCGGAAGCCGAGGAGTTCGTGGACGGGAGCGGCGGGGCCGGTGGTGATATTGTCAGGGTAACCGAGAGGGGATGAACCGGGGCGGGCGGCGAGGGAATCGGGGAGAGGGAGAGGAATTGTGAATGTTGAATTTTGAATGGTGAAGAGGGGAAGTGGTAGGTCGGTTTTTGGCTTGGTGGATTCGGGAGACGCCGGATGGGGAGGGAGATGGGGGGTGGGGTTGGACTGTTGTGGCGGAGTGGGAGTTGGAGTGGGAGGCAGGATGGGGACGGGAGTGCTGGATGGGGTGGGAGGGTGCGAGGGCTTGGGGGTGGGTGTGTTGGTTTGGGTGTGGGGGTGTGCGGCAGTTGTAGCGGGCGAGTGCGTGGTATTGTTAGTGGTCGTGGCGAGGGGAGTGGTCGGAGGGTCCGGGTTCGGTTTTGTTGGTGGAGTGGTGGTGGGAGTGGGTGGGGTCAGGGGAGTGTTTCTTGGGGTGGTGACGTTTCGGTGGAGGATGATGTTGGCGGGGTTGGGGGCTTGGATTGAGCTGGGGGGGAGGAAGCAGAGGGTGACTTGGTAAGAGGCGTCGGGTTGGCTGATGGGGATGAAGCGGGAGCCGGCGTTTTTCTGGAGGCGGTAGAGGGCTTCGATTTTTTTGTTACGGGTGACGAGGAGGGCGAGGGTGAGACCGGGGAGGCTTGGGATGGCGGGGGAGAGGTTCCAATAGGCGAAGAGGCAGCGGGGTTCTCGGGCGACGGACCATAGGGTGGTGTCGGGGTATTGTTTGGGGAGGTCGGCGGGGTGGGCTTCGAGGCGGAGGGTGCGGTTGCCGGGTCGGGGCGCTTCCGTGGGGGATTGCGCTTGCGTTTTTGGATGGGAATGGCTGTTTTGGGACGGCATGGGCGGTCGGCGGACGTGCGGCGCCGGGGGCCGGGCGAGAGCAGCACATTCTAATAATTATACTAAACTTAAACAATTTAGATAGGATTTTTCGGGACAGATGCTGACGAAGCGGATTATTCCCTGTTTGGATGTGACGGACGGGCGGGTGGTGAAGGGGACGAAGTTTCTGGATTTGCGGGATGCGGGGGATCCGGTGGAGAGTGCGGTGGCTTATAATGAGCAGGGGGCGGACGAGTTGGTTTTTTTGGATATTACGGCGTCGTCGGATGAGCGGAAGACGATGGTGGACGTGGTGGAGCGGACGGCGGAGCAGTGTTTCATGCCGTTGACGGTGGGGGGCGGGATTCGGACGGTGGAGGATATGCGGGAGATGTTATTGGCGGGGGCGGACAAGGTGGGGATCAACACGGCGGCGGTATCGAATCCCGGGGTGGTGGATGAGGGGGCGGGATTTTTCGGGTGTCAGTGTTTGGTGGTGGCGATTGATGCGAAGCGGAACGAGGGGGGCGAGGGGTGGACGGTGTATACGCATGGGGGACGGAACGCGACGGAGCTGGATGCGGTGGCGTGGGCGAAGGAAGTGTGTGAGCGCGGGGCGGGGGAGATATTGTTGACGAGTATGGATTCGGACGGGACGAAGGCGGGGTATGACATTGAGTTGACGGCGGCGGTGAGTGACGCGGTGACGATTCCGGTGATTGCGAGCGGGGGGGCGGGGTCTCTCGATCACATGGTTGATGTGTTAGGAGAGGGAAAGGCGGATGCGGTGTTGGCGGCGAGTATTTTTCATTTTGGGGAGTATACGGTGGGGGATGTGAAGGCGTATCTTGATTTGAAGGGTATACCCGTACGGCCGTGTACTCTCGAGTAGGACAGGGGAAGTTTTTGTCCACAGATTGCGCAGATTTGCGCAGATTATATTTTTGGGGTGTGGATGAGTCGTTTGTGTTCGAGGCTACTCGCGCCGAAATTGAGGAGAAGGGCTTTTGGAAAGTTGGTTGCTTTCAGATAGTTTATTACTTGGGCGGTGTGGGATGACGAGAGTCGATCAAGGGCTTTCAGCTCAAGGATGATGGAATTGTGGCAAATGAAGTCGGCGCGGTAGGTTGTTTTGAGAGTGGCTTGCTTATAGGCGATCTCAAGGGTGACTTCTTTCAGGTGAGGGATGTTTCGAGAAGTGAGTTCTAAGGAGAGGGCTTCTTGGTAGACGGGTTCAAGGAAGCCGGGGCCGAGTTCGCGGTGGACTTCCATGGCGGCGCCGATGATGGCGTAGGTATGGGGGTCCTTTTCTGGGAAGGTTTCGGGATCCATGAGAGCGTGCCGCGGAGACAGAGCTCGCAGATTACACAGAAACGCGGACTATTTCGAGGGCTATTCGTTGCCGGATTGGGGGCGGAAGTTTCCTCGGGGCTGGCGGTTGCGGCCGGCGTCGTCGGCGGGGTCTTCGGGGGTTTGGCCGATGACGATGTCGAAGTGGGCGGTGAGTTCGCCGGCGTCGGAATTTTTGAAGGGTTTGTAGGGGACGATGATGAGGGCCTGGAGTTCAGGGTCTTCGACCCGGTTGAGGAGGGAGTCGGTTTTGTTGAGGGGTTCGCCCTTGGTATAGAGCTGGGTGGTGAGGAGGCGTTCTTGTTTTTGGTTGGTGACAGCGAAGTGGATGTGAGGGGTGCGCCGGCCGTAAGCGACGGGTTTGATGGTGCGGAAGTAGTATCGGCCCTTGGAGTCGGTGAGGAAGCGTCCGTATCCCTGGAAGTTTTCTTCGCGTCCGCGTTCGCGGGCGGCGCCTTTGCTGTGGAGGTAGGAGCCGTTGGAATCGGCTTGCCAGATTTCGACGAGGGTGTTGCGAACGGGGTCGCCCTTGACGTCCCGGACGGTGCCGGTGAGGTGAGTGATTTCGCCGACGGCGGGGGTGATGGAGTCGTTAATGAGGATGAGGTCGTTGTCGGTATCGAGGGGGAGTTTGTCGGGGTAGAACGGGCCTTCGGTTTGGCGGGGGGTGAGGGTGAGGGCTTCGGCGAAGGCGCCCGGGGTGGTGAAGAGGGCGGCGGAGCCGAGGGTGGCGAGGTGGAGGAATTTTCGGCGGTGGCAGAGGGGGCAGTGAGGGTTTTTCATGGCAGGAGATGGAACCCGCGGGGTTCCGGGGAGTTTTGTTTGTCCACAGATTACGCAGATTGAACAGATTGTTTAGAATATGCACTTGCTAGCGCGGGCTTTTTTAAGGTTTCTGGCCGCGGAAGTGAGGATTATGGTGGAGGTTGATTCCACAATGAAATCCCTCATGAGTGGCCGTTTGGTTTTGTTGCTTGCCGCGACGGTGTTGTTGGTGGCGCCGGGGAGTGGTGTGGGTGGGTTTGTGAATTTTGAGACGCCGCAGGTGCACCCGGTGGATTTGAGTCCGGACGGGAAGTATTTGGCGGTGTGTAATACGGCGGACAACCGGGTGGAATTGTTTGATGCGCGATTTGGGAATGCGCTGCCGTTGGGTTCGATTCGGGTGGGCTATGATCCGGTGTCGGTGCGTTTTCGAACGAACACGGAATTGTGGGTGGTGAATCAGATTTCGGATTCGGTGAGCATTGTGGATGTGGGGACGTGGGCGGTGACGGCGACATTGATGACGGCGGACGAGCCGGCGGACGTGGTTTTTGCGGGGGTGGTAGAGAAGGCGTACGTGTCGTGTTCGCAGGCGGATGTGGTGCAGGTATTTGATCCGGCGAGTTTGGGGACGGCGCCGACGGAGATTGCGATCATGGGAGAGGAACCGCGGGCGTTGGCGGTGAGTGCGGACGGGACGGAGGTTTTGGCGGCGGTATTTGAATCGGGGAATCGGTCGACGGTATTGGGGGGTGGTTTGGCGATGGGGGGCGGGAGCCCGCCGAACGTTGTGAGTGATCCGGCGGGTCCGTATGGCGGAGTGAATCCGCCGCCGAACAGCCTGGGGACATTTCATCCGCCGATTGCGGGGGGATTGCCGACGCCGCCGGTGGTGGGATTGATTGTGAAGAAGAACGGGAGCGGGCAGTGGGTGGACGACAACGGGGGGGATTGGACGACCTTGGTGGGGGGGACGAGCGCGGCGTTGTCGGGGCGGCCGGTGGGGTGGGATGTGTTGGACAATGACGTGGCGATTATTGATACGGCGACGAGCGGGGTGAGCTATGCGGGGGGGTTGATGAATGCCTGTATGGCTTTGGCGGTGAATCCGAACACGGGGGATGTGACGGTAGTGGGGACGGACGGCACGAACGAGATACGATTTGAGCCGAACATCAACGGGACGTTTTTGCGGGTGAACGCGGGGCGTTTCAATCCGGGGACACCGGGGACGGTGACGGTGGTGGATTTGAACACGCACCTGACGTATGCGACGTCGAGCGTCTTGCAATCGGAGCGGGACAAGTCGTTGGGTGACCCGCGGGGGATTGTTTGGAATGCGGCGGGGACGAAGGCGTATGTGACGGGGATGGGATCGAACAACGTGATTGTGATCGATGCGGCGGGCGCGCGGACGGTGTCGGGGGCGACGATCGAGGTGGGGGAGGGGCCGACGGGGGTGGCGATCGATGAGACGAACGGGCGGCTTTATGTATTGAATCGGTTTGAGGGAACCGTGTCGGTGGTGAATTTGGCGACGGAGGCGGAAGTGGCGAAGGTGAGCTTTTTTGATCCGACGCCTGATGTGATCAAGACGGGGCGGCCGCATTTGTATGACACGCATGCGACGTCGGGATTGGGGCATGTCTCTTGTGCGTCTTGTCATATTGATTCGCGGACGGACCGGTTGGGGTGGGATTTGGGGGATCCGACGGGGGGATTGTTGACGATTGTGGATGCGACGCTTGGCGGGGTGACGCCGGGGGCGGGTGAGGTGGTGATCAATGACACGGCGGGGTTGGGCGGATTGGTGGGGGGTGGGGTGGCGGCGAATTTTCATCCGATGAAGGGTCCGATGACGACGCAGACCTTGCAGGACATCATTGGGAAAGAGCCGCATCACTGGCGCGGGGACCGGCAGGGGATCGAGCAATTTGCGGACGCGTTCATGTTTTTGTTAGGGGATGACGCGGTATTTGGGGCGGGGAAGATGACCGAGTTTGAGAATTACCTGGCGACGATTCATTTTCCGCCGAATCCGTTTCGGGGGTTGGATAATTTGTTGCCGACGAATCTTCCCTTGCCGGGGCATTATGCGACGGGGGATTTTGCTTTGGCGGAGGGGGCGCCCTTACCGAACGGGGATGCGCGGCGGGCGTTGACGCAGGTATACCGGCCCTTGGTTCGCCAGATTGATACGGTGACTTGTATTACGTGTCATGTCTTGCCGGCGGGGTTGGGGACGGATTCTTTGAATACGGGGTTCGATTTGTTTCCGGTGCCGGGCGCGACGTGGTCGCCGGTTCCGGTAGGGGCGATGGGGGAGCGGCATCACATGGTGGTGGGCGTGGATGGTTCGACGCAGGAGGCGATCAAGGTGCCGCATTTGCGGAACATGTATGACAAGGCGGGGATGATCACCTCGCCGAATCCGGCGGCGGGGGGAGCGGCGCATGTGAGTCGGGCGGGTTTCGGGTTTTTGCATGACGGGACGGTGGATTCGTTGGCGCGATTTTTTGGGGAACCGGTTTTTAATTTCAACACGGACCAGGAGATTGCGGACATGGTGGCGTTGATGTTGTCGTTTGCGGGATCGGATTTTGACAATGCGGCCTATGGATATGCGGCGGATCCGTTGGAGCCGCCGGTGACGGGGACTCAGGATGCGCATGCGGCGGTGGGGCAGGAGGTGACCTTGACGAGTGCGAGCATGGCGACGCCGGAGTATACGCGGTTGACGACCCTGTTGGGGTTGGCGGATGCGGGGGTGGTGGATGTGGTGGGGCACGGCGTGATATCAGGGGTATTGCGCGGGGCGTTTTATGCGGGGGGGAACGTGTTTCATTTGGATGAGGCGGGGGTGATGCAGAGCACGGCGGTATTTTTGTCGGGTGCGACCGTGGGGACGCCACGGACTTTTACGGTGGTGCCGGCGGGGTGTGGGGAGCGGTTTGGGTTGGACCGGGACGGGGATGGGTTGCGGGATTACGACGAGATACGGGATCTGTTTCCGGATGCGCCGGGGCATCAGAATCCGTTTAATCCGCGTTTGGCGGACGGGTCGGGGGATGATGGGGCGACGGCGCCGGACGGGATGGATGACGGGGAGAATGATTTTGACGGGGACGGGACGGACAACGAGACGGAGTTAGGGGCGGGGACCAATCCGGCGGATGGATTGGAGACCTTGGTGCCGTTTGAAGTGGCCCTAGCTGAGGCGGGGGGTTTGGTGACGGCGACGGTGTCGTGGACGGGCGCGCCGGAGGGGGTTTACCAGGTGCAGTATAGTGATGACTTGGTGGTGTGGGTGGATTCGCCGACGGGGCAGTTGATTGCGCCGGGATTGGGTGGGGCGATGCAGTGGGTGGACGGGGGGCCGCCGGCGACAACGAGTGCGCCGGGGGTGGAGCGCCGGCGGTATTATCGGGTGGTGCGGATTCTTTGAAAAGCTGAAAGGCTGAGAAGCTGAGAAGGTGAGAAGGTGAGAAGGTGAGAAGGTGAAATTTTGAGAGGCGGAGGGGGGTCTGGGGTTTGTCAGGGGGCGAGTTGGGTGGCGAGTTTGACGGCGGCGAAGAGGGAGCTTGGGTTGGCTTTGTTTTGCCAGGCGATATCGAAGGCGGTGCCGTGGTCGGCGGAGGTGCGGATGATGGGGAGGCCGAGGGTGGTATTGACGGCTTGATCGAAGGCGAGGGCTTTGACGGGGATGTGTCCCTGGTCGTGATACATGCAGACGACGGCGTCGAATTCCTTGAGGCGGGCGGGGGTGAAAGCGGTGTCGGGGGGGACGGGGCCTTTGGCGGAGATTTTTTTTTCGCGGGCGGCTGCGATGGCGGGGGCGATGATGTTTTCTTCTTCGTTGTTGCCGAAGAGGCCGTCTTCGCCGGCGTGGGGGTTGAGACCGCAGACGAGGAGTTTGGGTTCGGGGCCGCGGATCTGGGTAAGGGCTTTGTGGGTGAGTTCGATGACGGTGAGAATGCGATCGATAGTGAGAAGGGCGGGCACTTCCTGGTAACCAACGTGGACGGTGACGAATGAGCAGGTGATGGGATTGGAGACCTGCATCATGCAGTAATCCGTGGTGTTGGTTTTGTGGGCGAGGATTTCGGTGTGACCGGGGAAATCGATGTGCGCGGCGTGGAGGGCGGCCTTGTTCAAGGGGTTGGTTGTGATGGCATCGACTTGTTGGTTTTGCGCGGCGGTAATGGCGGCTTCGAGGTAGCAGTAGGCGGCTTTCCCGGCGGCGGAATCGATTTGGGCGGGGGTGATGTTGTCGGCGAGGCCGGTTTTGAGGTCGAGGAGGGCGGGGGAGTTGGCGTCGTTGAGGGAGGAGACGACGGTATTGGGGAAGGGGAGGCCGGTGGTGGTGGCGACGCGTTCGAGGATGGTGGCATCGCCGAAGACGACGGGGGTGCAGAGTTGGGCGAGGTCTTGATTAGCGAGAAGTTGCAGTGAGAGTTCGGGGCCGACGCCGGCGGGATCGCCCATGGTGACGGCGAGGCAGGGGAGGGGCTGGGAATCTTTAATCACAAATGGGCACGAGTAATGGATTGAGGGGAGAGGGCGGTCGGGTATTTGGAGAGGTTTTTGAAGAGGAGGCTGTATTTGGAGGAGCGGATCCTCGCTCACGCTCGCATCTACCGAGGCATGGGGAAAGGGGAATCAGATGGATTGTGATCTCTTTGGGAGCAGCGTTAGGAGGAGGGCGAGGGGGACGAGGCCGTGGGGGAGGCGGAGGATAGTTTCGGCGAGCCAAGGGTCGAGGCCGTAGAATTTTTCGGCGGGGGTGAAGTGTGAGAGGATGCGGGCGAAGGCGGTGGCGAGGCCCCAGAGGGTGGCGTAGGCGAGGGCGATGATGCGGAGGCGTTGCGAGGAGAGGAAGAGGGCGGGGATGAGGAGGAGGTCGAGGATGCCAGCGGCGATGAGGAAGGCGGCGCTACCTGGTTCGCCGAGGGGGGTGAGGGCGATGACCATGGTGGTGAAATTGGCGGGGCGATCGTGCGGCCAACCGAGGGCGTAGAGTCCGTGTCCGGCGAAGGTGGCGGCGATGAAGATGGCGGTGAGGAGATACCAGGTTTTTGGTTTGAGGCGTGGGTAGGCGAGGAGGAGGAATGGGGTGCCCCATTGAAGGAAGTGTTCGAGGAACATGGGGAGCTGGAGATTGCGATCGGTCCAGGCGAGGAGCCAGAAGGGGATGAGGAAGAGGGAGGCGAGGAGGAGGAGGGAATCGCGCCAGGGGAGGCGGGGTTTCCGCCAGCCGGCGTGGAGGGAGAGGAGGGCGCCGAGGAAGAGGGCGAAGGCGAAGACGGCGTCGGTGCGATGGATGAGGGGTTCCGAGGTGGCGGCGTATTGTTCCCAATCGATGTCGAACCAGGAGGCGAGCGGTTTTTCGAGCCAGTCCTGGTTCCAGAAGAAGACGGAGAGTTTCGAGCGGTGGGTGAGGTAGAGCCAGGCGTGGCCGAGGAAGAGGGCGCAGGCGGACAAGCCGAGGAGGCGTTGCACGGCGGGGCGTACGGATGCGGACTGGGAGGGGGAGTCTTCCAAGGGAGAGAAGAGGAGCGGGTTACGGGCGGGCGACGATGCGGAAGAACTTCGATGAACTCGGGATGATGGCGCCTTTGGCGCCGATGATTTGGAGGCTGAAGAAGTCCATGCCGTTTACGGGGGTGACGGTTTCGAGGTAGTCGGTGTTTTTGATGAGGGTCACGTAATTTATGAGGTCTTCCGAATATTGGACATCGAAATCACGATCGACGCCGGGATCAAGTGAGAACTCGACAAACAAGGTAGTGTCGTTTTGGGCGCGGACCAATATTTCGGCGCCGATATCGACGACATCGGGATCGAAACCGAAGATGCGCTCGAGGACATTGGGAGTGCCGTCGTTGTCGGCATCGGCGAAGGGGAGGGAGGAGGCGGGGATATTGGTGCCATATTGGTCGACCTGCCATGCGGCGTAAGATTGTTTGGGGGCGCCGGGGGAATCTTTACCGATGATGACTTTGATGCCGGAGGCGGGGTTCCAGAGGGTGATGCCTGGGGGGAGGGCGAGGTGTTCGGTTTCTTTGAGGGCCGTGACGGCGGCTTCGGTATCGACTTGGACGGTGTAGTTTTCCATGCGATCGGGGTAGACGTGGACGAGGTCGAAGCCGTTGAATTGTCCGCCGGCGAGGGTCCAGGCTTTTGTGTCGTCGGCGGCGCGGAGGGGGGCGCCCCAGCAGCCTTCTCCGATGTAGACGGTGGCGTTGAAGCTGTTGCTTTGGATGAATCCTTCTTCGCTGCCGGTGCCGGTGCTGGGTGCGACGGGGTGGGTGCGTTTCATGGTGTGGGAATCGGATTCGCAGACCAGGTCCATGCCGTGGGTGAAGAAGAGATTGGCCCAGGCGTCGTATTCATCGGAGCCTTCGGACTTGGAAGAGGTGTGCGGGCGCATGGGTTTGTGGTAACCGGCGACGAGGTGGTTATGTGAGGCGGCGTTGGTGGTGAGGTCGTTGGTGAGCCAAGTGCCTTGTGTGCCGCCCTGGGTGGTTTCGGAATTGAGGACGTAGTAGCGGAGGAGGGAGCCGCCAAAGGAGAGGGCGTAGTAGTTTACGGCGGTGGTGTCGAAGAGATTGTAGACGGTATCGTTGTTGTCTTCGTGGTTTCCGCGATGGGGGAGGAGGGGAATGATGCGGCCGTCGGCGGTGATGGATTCCTGCCAGTCGTCGAGCCACTCCTGCCATTGGGAGTCGGTATCGCTATCGATCATGTCACCGGTAAACGGGACGAAGAGGGGGCGGAGTTTGGCGACGAGGCGATTGGCGCGCTGGCGCGGCGTGCGGTTGTTCCGGGAATCGCCTCCGGCGATGAAGGTGAAGGGTTTGGTGGTGGCGGGGGCGGTGCGGAACCAGAAGCGTGGCGAGGGGCCGTTCGCGTCCTGGATGGTGAAATAGTAGGGGGTATCGGGCGTGAGTCCGGTGATGCGTGCGAAGCAGTTGTCCATGCCGCGGTAGGTGATTTCGCGGTCGGCGGATATTGAGTTCGGGTAGTTGGCGGCGATGCGGCCCTGATCGGTGGGGCCGTAATGGACGGTGCCGGCGGCGCCGGAGTTTTGTTCCCAGGCGACGATGACCGTGGTGGACGGGTTGTCGAGCCAGATGAGGCGGTAGCGTCCGGTATCGGATTCGGGGGGAGGCGGATTTCCGTTCTCGTCGTTGACGGTGATCTTGAGTTCGGCGAGGTCGGTGCCGTCGCCGTTGTCGGTGACGCAGACGGTGAAGGAATTGAAACCGATATCTGGGAGGACGGGGGTGCCGGAGAGCGTGCCATTGGCGGCGACGTTGAGCCATGCGGGGCCGGATTCCTTGGTGAAGGTGAGGGGGTCGGTATCGGCATCGGTGACGAAGGGGTTGAGGTCGCCGGTGTATGGGTTGGTGGCGGAAGCGGCGGCGGCGTTGACGGGGTCCTGTGTGAAGGTGGGGGCGAGGGGATTGATGACGGTGTATGAAATGGTGAGGGAGGGGCGGTCGTCGGAGTCGTCGGTATTCTCGCTCGTGTCGAAGTCGACGCCATCGGAGCCGCCGGGGACGAAGGCGAAGCCGCGATTGGCATCGCCGTCGGACCAGTTTTGGACGATGGCGGTGACATCGAGATTGACCTTGTTTCCGCCGCCGGGGCCGGCGACGGGGGATCCGGTGGTATCGGTTCCGACGCTTGCGCCATCGGAACCGGCGCCGAAGTTATTCCAGGTGACGGTGGTGTCGTTCCATTGCGCGACGGAGGGGGCGACTTGGTAGACGGAGAAGTCGTCGCCGGTGTTATCGATGTCGATGAAGAGGGATGCGGAATTGATTTGGGCGCCGAGGGGGATTTGGTCGATGCCGTTTCCGAAGAGGGAGTCGAATCGGATGACGACGTGATTGACGAAGCTGGAGTCGCTGCCGTCGAGTTTGAATTCGGTATCCGGGGGACCGCTGCTGCCGGTGCCGTTATCAAAATTGGAGTCGGGTGATTCCTCTTTGAGTTCGGCGTCGTGGGCGCCGGTGTAATTGGAGCCGGTGGGGGTGTCGTCGACGAGGATGGGGGTGTTTTGGCGGAGGAAGAGGGTGGCGGAGGGGGATTCGGCGTTGGCGGGGAGCGTGGCGGCGGCGAAGAGGGCGACGAGAAATGCCAAATGGGGGAAGGAAGCGAAGTTCCGCTGTGGAGCGGTTTTGGGCATGGGGTAGGATCGGGGAGGAGGGTAGAGGGGTCCAGCGGTAAGTGAAAGTGATGCCGGCGATTCGGGTGTGCCGGAAATTGCGGGGGGTTTTGAGGCTCTTAATTTTGTTTGCCGCCTTGCCTGACGGTTGGCTGGGCGAGGGCCTTGGCGGTTTCTTCGATGTGGGGAACGCCGGCGTAATCTTTGGCGATCTCCTCGGCGGCCTTTTGGATTTTTGTGGTGGTGTGCGACATGAGGGAGCCGGTTCCCATGCCGGAGAGGTATTCGCCGGAGAATTCATCCAAGGCGGCGAGGCCTTCGACGTATTTGCGATTGGCTTCGTCGTCTCCGAGTTCCGTGACGAGGGCTTCGATCACCGGTTCATTGTCACCGGAGACATCGTATTGTTCCTGAAGGAACAAGGCCCACGCATATGCGCGCCAGGGTTCGTTGTTCTCGCGCAGTTTTTTGATCCAATCGATCATCGACGCTTCGAAGTCGATCCGTTCATCGGTGAGGTCTTTTCCGTCATCCGCGAGGTAGAGGCCATTGAGCCACGTCATGGCGTCGGTCATGAGCCAATCGGGACCTTTGGAGTGACCACCGGGGTGGAATCGATGGATGGCATCGTCTCCGAATAGTTTTCGCGCATTTGCGGAGACGTATCGATTGTAATCAGTTGCGCCGTTGATGACGACGTATTTGCCGCCGGAGACAACGGCCCCCGGGGGGATGTATCCGATTATGGGGATGGCGCCGGCGTGTTTCATCTCGCTTGCGTTGCGCAGGGACATAGCGCCGCCACCGGAACCGCCGGTGAAGTAGAGGCGATCTTCGTCGATGGGGAGAGTGGCGAAGAGGTGTTCCACGGCATTTTTACAATGTTTGAAATTGTCATCGGTGTCGTTTTTATTGCGGGATTCGACGGAACAGGCGGCGATCCATCCGTTGAGTTCTGCCCCTTCGAGCATAAGATCGATCACTTTGGCGGAACCGCCGCCGGCATTGGTGAAGAGAATGAGGGGGGCTTTGCGATCGGCTTTGAGGGTAGTGGGGAGGTAGACGAAGTAGTTTGAGCCCGACGGGGTGGTGATGGGACCGACTGTTTGTCCGAGCGGATGGGGGAGATTGGTGGCGGGGATGCTTGTCGAGGCAGTGGCGCCGGGCGGCGTGGCGGGCTCGATCTGGAAGTGATCGGCGAGGAAGGCGCGGTCGGTATCGGCGAGCTTATCGAGGGGGACCTGGATGGGGCGGCCGTCGCTGGTGACGAGGGTAACGCTGTTGTTTTCGATGGCGGTGGCTTTTGCGGTGATCGAGGTTCCGGCGGTCGAGTTCCAGGTACGTTCTTCGGTGGGCTCGGTTGCGTGGAGGAGTGCGCTGTTGAGGAGGGTGATTGCGACGGAGAGTGATCGAGTTTTCATAACCGGAGAGATTGTCTCCAGTTTAGGCTGAACTGTCAGCGCAGTTCAAGAAGGACGAAGGCGTTGAGGATGGTGGTGGGGCGGGGGTTGGGGCGGGGTGGATCAGTGTGGCAGGAGGGCTTTATCGTTATTGGATAGGATGGATCAGGATTGGAGCGGTGGTTTTGATGTGCAGGGGTAATTTGCTCGTCCGAGAGCATTGTGTTTGCGGAAATACGTTGCGGCTTAGAGGGTTGCTCGACTCGAAGTTGGGTCTAGGAATCTTGTGGTGAGCGTCGTATGATTAGGCTGGTTCGATTTCTTCGAGCGAAATCGGCAGCAAGGTGTCCAATTTAGGGTTAGTAACAATGGATCGTGGTCTTCTTCTTAGGTGGATTCTGTGGTTGTCGCGGTCCACGACGGGAATTCTGATCTCTCTTCGGAGTCTGACATCGTTGACTGTGACATGTGGATTAATGGTGAGCGGTGTGGCGTTGGGCGAGGAGCGACGCGTTGAGGAGATTGTCGATGAGATCGAGAAGATATCGGTCGAGAGATATCGCAATTTGCGAGGGGGGTCGGAGGATAAAGGAGTAGGTAACAATGTGGAGGCCGGAGACGGTGAGCTTTGGATGGTGTTACAAGCTTGTGCGAGATTGAGATCAGTTGAGGCTTGGACTGAGGAGGAGAGGCGGGGGTTTGTGGGAGTGTTGGGAAAGTATCTTCCTGGAGAAACGGCGCAGCGTCTACTGGCGGAATTGGCACAGGCGTTGTCGCGGGAGAAGGCGGCTGTCGTTTCCAACTTGGAGGCTGACCTTGAGGAGTTTCGTGAAGATCAAGGGCCTTTGATTTTGAGGGCGGAGAATTCTTCCGAACTCGATGATACTTTGCTGGAACTGGGTGTGCTTAAGCGGCGAATTGTTGAGATCAATAGGCGAGATTCTGAGCTTCAGAGATTGGAGGTTCTCGCGGATCAGTACGTAGAGGCTGTTACGATATTTCAAGATTACCTGTTGGAGCACGAGAGAGGCGAACCCGGGAAAGGCAGATACCGCTTGAATGACATATGCAAGATCGATTGGGTGGGGCCCCCGCTGATTGCCCGATCCGAAGTTCAGACGCGAACGAAGGTAGACGAGTCCTTGCTAGAAGGAGAGGACGTCGAGCAGAAAATCGATTCGATTTTAGATCAGGTAAGCCGTATTGAAGATGTTCAAGATGCGATTGTTGAGCTTGAGAGGTTTCGCGGTGTGGAGAGCGAGCGATACGACGCGATTCGCAGGGCGCTTGTTCGCCTTGCTGAAGCGGAATCGGCATTGCAAGCGGAGACGGCTAATCGGATGATGGCCGTGAATCTCAACTTGGTGGACATTCCCGAATTGTTTGATGTAAGGAATGATCTTCAGGGTCGAATAATTACCAAGGGTTTCGAAGGATCAATAGTCGTCGAACGCGCGGAGGAGATGAGTCTAAAGGAGTGGTTGGGTGCACTGGGCGACGCATACTTTGCGCAAAACGATTGGGAACGGGCGCGACGTGCGTACGAGGGCATGAGACAGATGCGGCCTCTTGGAGGCGGGAAGGGGTATTACGAGATACTGGCGTGTGAGTATCTACAATCGGGTGAGAATTTGGAGAAGGCGGGATTTCCGGCGCTTGCCGTTCGAATTTATCTTCGAGCGATTCAGAACACCAAGGGGAAAGGCTCGGACGCAGCCCTCGAGAGATTGAAGGCAATAAGGGAGCAGGATATTGAACGATATCGAGCCGGAGTGAACTATTATGTGGAATCGATTCCTCCTGGGAGTGAGGGCTTACCCGATGAGATAACGAAATGAAAGTGATGCTTAAATTTGTGTTGTGTATGAAGTGTATGTTCTTGATACCGATTGGACTTTCGGCTCAGGAAGACGGTGCGTCCGAGCAGGCCACCAGGTATTTGGCGGAACTTGAGGAGTATATTGGGGCTGAGGCGAGTAGCGGTGGAGATGACCCGGTCCGGTTGGCACGGCATGCCGCCGCAGCCAAGATGCTTGAAGCGTTTCGCGAGGCGACCGGGGACGGGAATTGGGGGAAGGCGGTTTCGGAGTTGGAAACTCTATCTCATTTGGGAATTGGTGGTGCTGAATTCCAGGAGTGGTGCGAGGAAGCATGCGAAAAGTTGCGGCTTGCTTCCAAAGCTCAAGATATTGATCTGAGTCAGTATCGCGATGTGATCGTCTCGGCGGTTGCTCCGGAAGATTTGGATTCCGTGATTGAAGTTCTAGGAGCGAAATTGAGTGATGCGGGATCGGCAACTCAATATCGGGGCGCCATGTCGCCGGAGCTGCAGTTTGTCGTTCAATGGCAGGATTACCTAGGACATCGAGCGAGAAACGACGAGCAGGGGGCCGCACGTGTCATGCAGTCTCTAGCATCCGCTCATCCGGTCAACCCAATTGGGATTCCGCGTTCGGTGATGCTTCGACTTGCGTCCTATCCTCCCGCCGTGGGTGGGGACGACAGTGATTTTGAAAGTCCCGAAGTCTTGTTGGCGAAGATTGGTGGGTTGGAAGATTTACCGCAGGTTTTGCCCCCTTTGTTGAGTTTGATAAACAGGAGTGAATTTAACAATTATCGCTCCGTTGTTCAGGCTTTGGAACAGATCAACAAGCTGAAGTTGCAGCATGATTCGGGGCTCACGGTTACGGTCGGAATGCGAAATGCATACTCTGATCCAGAAGGGAAAGTTATGCTCTTGTGGGCGGAGTTAATCCGGGCCACGCTCCCCCGCAGGCTTGGGGTTGAAGGGGAGATAGAGTTTGAGGAGAACGAATCAATTAGTTCGTATTTGGGCAGACTGACTCGGGAAGCCCTTGAGGCGGAAGATTATGGTCTCGCAATGCGTGCAATCGAAGAGCGCTATCAACTTTTGATGAGCAACTCGAGCTCGAGTTCCAGTTCAAGTGATCTTGATCTGAAGGCATTGAAAGAGTTGCAAAATGCGCGTAATCACCAGCAGGCGTTTCAGTATTCGATGGCTGTAAAGTCCTATCTGACTTGTTTGGAAACCGCGAGTTCAATTGTGCCAATCGATAAGATTCGTGAGGAGCTACTGAAGATCGAGAGTGAACAAGAAGATTCCTACAAATATGGGTTAGGACTTGCACTAAATAGTCCCTATCGTAGCTCAAGATATTCAACCTCCGCGTTGCGGAGCATGCCGCTTCCCGTCCGGAATTCCCCGGGGACGAGTTCAAGTCTGGAAGATGCCGAGATTGGCAAAACTCAAGCTACGGGAAGCAAAGGAGATTCTGAGGGAGGAGGCGACGGGTCAAAAGAGAAAGTATCGAACGGTGATGTTGACGAACCCAACAAACGAGGGGGAAGTGAACCGGCCGATTGAAATTGGGCAGGCGACTATTTCAATTCAAGAAGGACGAAGCCGTCGAGGATGGTGGTGAGGCGGGGGTTGGGGACGGGGTATTTGGAGTCGAAGCGGTAGTAACCGGCGGTGGGGACGGGGTCGGTCCAATCGGCGAGGGCGAGGGCGCCTTCGGGCATGGGGGCGAGTTTGATTTCGTGGAGGGTTTTTTTGGAGCCGGTGCGTGGGGAGGGGTCGTATACGAGGAGGGTGTGGTCGTCTTTGAAACCGACGGCGGTGATCCAGTGGCCGTCCTGGCG
This sequence comes from Verrucomicrobiota bacterium, assembly GCA_039028175.1. Lineage (GTDB taxonomy): Bacteria > Verrucomicrobiota > Verrucomicrobiia > Verrucomicrobiales > DEV007 > JBCDBW01. The sequence goes on along the minus strand of JBCCIR010000081.1, from coordinate 1,851 downwards.
GGTGTATCTGTGGTTATCGTCTTGGCGATAGAAGCCGATGTTTACGAGGACGGCGGATTTGGGTTTGGCGAGGGTATTGCGGGCGTCTAGGAGGCTGGGAGTTTTGGAGCGGGAGGAGTATCGGGTGGGGACGGGTTGCCAGCCTTGGAATTCGATTTTGCGTGTGTGGTATCCGCGGAAGCGGATGAAGCCATCGAGACCGGTGACGAGGTTCCATGGGGAAGTGCCGGAGGTGTCGGTGCGCATGAAGGCGGGGGAGCCGAGGTTACGGACGAGGATGATTTGGCGTTGTTCGGGGGTGGTGCCGCCGAGGCTGAGATGGGGGAATCCGGTGAGGGTGAGGTAGGTGAGGGCGTTGGCGGCGGCGGCGGGGCCGCAGTGCTGGGTGCCGTTGAGGGGGAGATCGGCGGCGCGGGTGGTTTGGAGGAAGTCCGGGGTACCGTGGATGCGGGAAGCGGCGGCGAGTTCGGGTGAGGATTTGTTTTTGGATTTGGAGAAGAGGCCTTTGCCGGATTTGAAGAAGGGGAGGGAGAAGCCGGTGGATTTTTTGTGGGGGGGGGCGGCGGTGCCGGAGGAGTGGCGGGACTGGATGTATCCTTGGTCGGCGGGGCTGAGGTCGGAGATGGGGACGGTGTATCGGGCGCGATCGGGGTGGCTTTCGATGATGGCGTTATCGCCATCGGTGGCGATGAAGACGGCTTGGATGGTGAGGCCGTCATTGCGGGTCCATTGGCGGACGTATGAGTTTTGGTCTTCGGCGGCGGGGAGGAGTTGTGGGGTGAGGGACAGGACGGTGAGGACGCAGAGGAGGGAGGCGACGGTGGGGCGGGGCCATGTGGAGGGGTGTGACATGGTCGGAAGGGTTGCTCTTAATAGAGCCTAGTTTAATAAAGCACGGTCGGGGCGAGAAGGGAAGGGGGGGTTATGGGGCGGGCTTGAAGGGGTGGGGGGAACCGTGCATAGTCGGGCGATGAGACGGGGGCATTTTATCATCCTCGTTGGAGGGGCGGTGGTGCTTTTCCTATTTTTGGTGTTTGCCGAGTTGTTATCGGTGGGCGGTGGCGAGGAGGAAGCGTCTCGGCCGGAGGGGTCGGGAGACGTGGAGGTGGCGGTGGGGGTACCGGACGTCGAGGTGGTGCGGGAGGAGACCGTTCGATTGCCGGCGGTTCGCGGGGATATTGTGGATCGGGAGGGGCGGGTATTGGCGACCACGGAGGAGGCGGGGCGGTTGCGGATTGATTTGGAACTATTGCTTGGGTATTACCGGGATGAGTTGGGGAAGAGTGTTCCGGAGAATCGGCTATTTGTGGAGCGATCGGGGGAGCGGGAGATGGTGGTGGAGGACGATGTGTATGCGGTGGTGCATGCGTTGGTGGTGGTGCCGTTGCGTGAGGACGGGGTGATCTTGGCGGCGCGGACGGAGCCGATTCGGGAGCATTACCGGGAGCGGCGTGGGGAGCCGTTGTATTTGGATGTGGAAGAGACGAACGGGGGGGATATTGATTGGGAGGGGTGGGTGACGGAGATGGACGGGGTGAGTTACGAGGCGTATGGGAAGCGGGTGTATCCGGAGGGGGACGTGACGGGAGGGGTGGTGGGGGTATTGGATATTGAGACCGGTGCGGGGAAGCGCGGGGCGGAGAAGACGTTCGAGGCGGCGTTGCGGGGGCGTGAGGGGAAAGTGGTGAACGAGGTGACGGGGAGCTGGATTGGGATGGAAAATAAATGATTTACAATTCTTGTATGATGTACTAAAATATAGTCATCTAATTCAACTCAAGGATTTAACATCGGAAGTGGAAGAAAAGATAGAAAGGTATATGAATAGAAAGGGGTGGGAATGGAGCTGGG
>JBCCIR010000080.1:0-24570 GCA_039028175.1 Verrucomicrobiota bacterium | reverse complement strand
GTCAACGGGTTAACAGGTCAACGGGTCAACGGGTCAACGGGTCAACGGGTCAACGGGTCAACGGGTCAACGGGTCAACGGGTCAACGGGTCAACGGGTCAACGGGTCAACGGGTCAACGGGTCAACGGGTCAACGGGTTAACAGGTCAACGGGTCAACGGGTCAACGGGTCAACGGATCAACGGGTCAACGGATCAACGGATCAACGGATCAACGGGTCAACGGGTCAACAAAAAAACCAAATCACCGCACCTTGTGCAACGGCACCCACACCCGTACCAAGCGCCGCAATTCCCCGCTCGCCTCCCACCGCTCCAATACCCCGTTCACTTCCCCCAACAAAGCCTCGTTCCCCTTCGCCACCGCCCACCCGTAATACCGCGGCTCCAACGGATACTCCACCGCTGCCAACCCCATCGGCTCATCGCTCGCCCCACGCCCGCTCGGCCGCGCCAACTGCCAGATTACCAACGCATCCGCCAAAAACACATCAATCTCCTTCCGTCGCAACAACCGCGCCCCGTCCTCCGCCGACGCCACCGGCACCCGCGTCGCCCGCAAACAATGCGCCTGAACATACCGATCCCCTTCCGACCCCGGCAATACCCCAATCCGCGCCGGCGTCAGCATCAGTATCTTCGGATACGAATACGAATAGTAATCTTTGCTCCGCACCAACAACATCGGCCCCGATGCAAAATACGGCTCCGCAAATGCCGCCCGCTCGAGGTTCTCACTCGTTACCTCCAAACCCGACATCAAAATATCCACCTCCCCGTTCTCCAACGCCGGAAATAACGCATCCCTCTTCATCGGCACCAACTCCAACGGCCGCCGAAGCGCTTCCCCCATCGCCCACGCAAAATCCACCTCCAAACCCGTCATCTCCCCCTTCCGCTCGAACGCCAACGGCGCCGTCACCGGCGCAATCCCCACCCGCAAACTCCGCGGCGGCGGCGGCAACTCCCCATCCTTCTTCTTCCCGCCCTGCCCTGTTTCACAACCCGCCAACCCAAGTCCAAACACCGCCACCCCAAAGAACAACACCCGCCCCATTCTCTTTCCAAAACACACCATATCTAAAAATTTGACCGATCGCCCCGGCCTCCTGTGCCAAACGCGCGATCTATTTACCCCCTTTCACCCCGAAAGAATAGTTTTATCGCCGATCACGCCTTGCCGTCCCCACACCTCCACTGGTAAGAGTCCCCCGTGGGACAAGACCAGGTCATCAGCATTGCCATCGGCGCCATCGTATTTACGACGATGATCGTCATCGGCCTCGACCTCACGCTCGATGACTTCAAAAAACTATTCAGAAAGCCCAAAGCCCTCCTCGTCGGCCTCCTCGGCCTCTTCCTCCTCGTCCCCGCCTCCATCGCCTTCGTCCGCCTCACCGATCTCCCGCCCCACCTCGACGCCGGAATCCTCCTCGTCGCCATCTGCCCCACCGGTAATTTCTCGAACGTCTACACCTACGTCGGTAAAGCCAATACCGCGCTCTCCATCACCCTCTCCGTCACCACCGCCCTCATGGCCTTCCTCACCATGCCCCTCTGGATCTGGGCCTACGGATTCCTCCTCGCGGAAAAATTCACCTTCGAGGTCCCCGCCTCCGCCCTCTTCGTCCGCCTCTTCTTCCTCCTCGCCATCCCCGTCGCCCTCGGCATCTTCATCCGCACACGCTTCCCCGCCTTCGAAAGAAAATGCCACCGCGCCATGAAAAATTTCACCCTCGTCGCCATCCTCCTCCTCGGCGGCTATATCATCTTTAGCGATGGAGATGGCTTCGCCGAAGACTTCGGACCCACCGCCCTCGCCGCCATAATTCTCACGTTCGTCTCCATGATCGTCGGATACACCCTCGCCCGCCTGTCCCGTCTCGACAAACGCGACGCCCGTACCCTCACTCTCGTGTTCCCCGTCAAAAATCTCGGCATCGCCATCGCCGTCGCCGTCAGCATCTTCCACCAAACCGAGTTCGCCATCTTCGCCACCGCGATGTTCATGACCCAGGTCCCCATCCTCCTCGCCACCGCCCTCGTCTTCAGCCGCTTCCCACCGCGATCCCACCCGTAAAACCCCCACACCTCACAATGCCCGTCCGCCCCTGCGCCTGTCATCCTGCGTGTCCTCCATAGCCCGATGAGCGACGGAGGAAGCGAGCGCAGCGAGAGCCTGGCCTGAGCGAAGCCGAAGGCAAGGACCCCACGAGAGCCCCTAATATCCATCGCCCACCTCACCACACCCGAAAACTTTCGCGCCCCGGCCCGGCGAAGCTGTAAAATACACAATCTCCTGCCTTTCCTCTGTTCTCTCCTGTTCAAAAAACTCGCCAGCGAAGGCGAAGCCAAGCCCTACCCAAACAGAAAATCATCCCTTCCCTCCCGTTAAAATTCCTACTGCGACGCAAACCGCGTCAACAGCCCGCGCGTCCGCGCCACCCCCAGCATCCGGCCAAACAAGGCCACCGCTAACCCCAAAAACACCACGTTCAACCCCGTCGCCCACAACAAGTGCGCTGTCGGAAAACCTTTCCCCGCCAAAACATCGCGCATCCCCTCAAATACATGCGCACATGGCAACGCCAAGGCCACCGGCTGCAACCACTCCGGCAACGCTCCCACCGGATAAAACACCGCGGCAAAGGGCTGAATCAAAAAGGGCACCGCCCACGCCAAGCCCTCGGCCGCCTGCCCATAACGCAAAATCAACGCCGTCGAAATCATCCCCAGCCCCCACCCAAATGCCAATAAGTTCGCGTAAAACGGGATCAGCGCCAACCCCATGTCGAATACGTTGAACGCATAAAACAATATCGCCATCACCGCGAGCAAGGTCCCCGTCACCAGTATCCGCAAAAATCCCACTACACACGCCGCCCCCAAATACTCCCGCGTCCGCACCGGCGCCACAAACACGTTCAACAAATTCCGCGTCCACACATCCTCCAAAAACGAAATCGCCACCCCCTGCTGCGAACGAAACAACGCATCCCACAAGATCAATGCCCCGATCAAATAAGTGATCGGCCACGGCATCGCCCCCCCACCCACACTCTTCAAATACGCCGTCAAAAATCCCCACACCAACAACTGCACCGTCGGCCAAAACATCAACTCCACGAAACGCACCCCGTTTCGCGTGTATAAAAACACCTGGCGCAATACCAACGCCTCCACCGCTTGGAAATTCACGATCCCCCCTCCTTCCGATCCACGATCTCCTCCAGAAAATCCCCTCCCCGGGCCACCCGGATAAATACTTCCTCCAGCGAATCCTCCTGGAATCGCTTCACAATCTCCTCCGGCGTCCCCTCGCACAGCACCTTGCCCTTGTGCATGAATATCACCCGGTCACACACTTCCTCCACGTCCCGCATATTGTGCGAGGTATACAAAACGCCCATCCCCTTCTCGTCACGCACGCGCCGAATCACCTTTCGTACCTTGTCCGCAATATCCGGGTCCAAACTCGCCGTCGGCTCGTCCAACATCAACAATTCCGGATCGTTCAACAAAGCCTTGCACAAATTTACCCGCGTCGATTCCCCCGCCGATAACTCACCCGTCACCCGGTTCCGTAAATGCGAAATCTCAAACAACTCCAAGACCTCATCCGTCTTCCCCCGAATGTCCGGCACGCCATACAGCTTCCCAAAGACCAACAGATTCTGCCATACCCGCAAGTTCCCCGGTAAATCCGTATACGACGACGAATAGTTCGTTCGCCGGAGAATCTCCACCCGCTTCGCCTTAAAATCCTCACCAAACAAACTCACCTCCCCCGAACTCGGCTCCACCAAGCCCAATATCATATTGATCGCTGTCGTCTTCCCCGCTCCGTTCACCCCCAACAACCCCACAATCTCCCCCGCCTCGATCTCAAAACTCAACCGGTCAACCGCCGTAAAATCACCGAATTCCTTCGTCAATCCCTGAACCTGTAACATCACCCCCGCCATGGCCAAAAACCATGGCACGCCCCCCCACCCACGCAACCCCTATTCTCACCACCCTCACCATTCAACGTGCCCCCGAACAGACCATGTCATCCTGAGCGAGCACAGCGAGTCGAAGGACCACACGACAGTCCAAAAATTGTTCGTAAACCCTACCCCCATCGCAACCTTCCGCGCATCCGAAAGTGCGAAGCTGTCCCCGAATACCCCTACCCCACCGTAATCACAAAATGATGCGGCCCATCCACCGTCCCCATCACCAAATCATTCTCCCCAGGCACCAACCGCGCCGTCAACTTCCCCGTCCGCATCCCGATCTCTTCCCCGTTCACCAAGGTCCCTAAGGAACTCCCGCGATCCCGTACAAATAAACTGTCCCCGTCTCGCCCAATCTCACAGTGATTGCGCGACACGTGATACGGCATCTTGTCTGTGACCGATAAATTGTTGTGCGCAAATAACGCCACCCCCTGATCGTCAAAGGCACGCCCAATCCGGTACGGAAATGTATCCACCTCCACGGAAATCGCTTCCCCGGCAAAACCCGTCTCCTCATACAGCGACCGTAAGCTCACCGCCGCATCCGTCGCGACCGTCTCCTCCGCCGGAGGAGCAGCTTCCGCCTCGCCCACCACCGGCTCCGGTGCCGTCAAGGCATCCACCTCCACCGTCGGCGCTTCGCCGGGACCACCCCCATGCTTCTGCAACTCCGCCTGCAACAAGGCATCCGTCGTCCGCAACCGCTCAAACAAGGTCGCCATAAAAACCTTCACCCGGTCCGGCTTCGACAAAATATAATCCTCAAATACCGCCTCATCGAATGACTCCAGCTTCGTCTCCCCCACCGCCGTTGCCGTCGCCGATCGCGGACGATCCGCCACCATCCCCATCTCACCGAAAATTTCACCCTTCCCCAATCGACCCAACACCCGCGGCCCCGTCGGCGTCCGAATACTGATGTCGACATTCCCGCTCGCAATGTAATACGCCTCACGCGATTCATCACCTTCGTTAAAAATCACGTCACCGGATTGAAATTCATGATGGGCCATAACAGCACCACCCTAGTGCCCGCTCCCCAACCGTCAAGATTTCCTTCAACACCGCCCCGTCCCTTCCCCCACCTTTTTCCCTTGAGACGATACCCCCATCGGCACACCTTGAAACCGTGACCGCGACTCCCATTCCTCACATCTCCCGATCCCTCGGAGCACTTCTCATCTCGCTCCTCGTCGCCGCCTGCTCCGACTCATCAAACGACCCAAATCCCTCGCCCCCACGCTCGAGCGTCTTCGCATCCAACTACCCCCTCGCCTACTTCGCCGAATACATCTCCGACGATCCCAATCTCGTCACCTTTCCCGAAATCGATGGCGACCCCGCCTTCTGGAAACCTTCCCCGGACGATGTCCGAAACATTCAGAACTCCGGGCTTATCCTCTTCAACGGCGCCGGCTACGAAAAATGGGCCCCCTCCCTTACCCTCCCAAGAAACCGCGTCGTCGATACCTCGACACCCTTTCAGGAAAACCTCGTCACCATCCAGAACACCACCACCCACTCCCACGGCCCGGAAGGCGATCACTCTCACGAAGGAACGGCCTTCACCACCTGGATCGATCTTTCACAAGCTTCCCAACAAGCGTCCGCGGTCGCCGATGCGCTCGTCGAGGCCGGCCTCGTCCATCCCGACACCGCCGAACCCAATCACTATGCGCTCACTTCGAACCTGAACGGGCTCGATAACGACCTCAAAAAACTCACCGCCCAAAACAACAACCTCCCCCTCGTCGCCTCCCACCCCGTTTACGATTACCTCGCCCGCCGATACCACCTCAACATCCAACCCGTCCTCTGGGAACCCGATGTCCCTCCCAACGACGAACAATGGACCGCCCTCGAAAAAATTCTCCAATCCCATCCCGCCAAGTGGATGATCTGGGAAGACACCCCCCTCCCCGAATCCGTCGATCGCCTCAAAACCATCGGCATCGAAAGCGTGGTCTTTAACCCCGCCGGCAATCGCCCCGAAGACGGCGATTTTCTCTCCGTCATGCAATCCAATATCAATAACCTGAAACCCGTCTTCACAAAACAATGATCGAACTCAGCGGCATCGACTTCCGCTACCCCGAAGGCGACTTCCATCTCGCGATCGACGAAATCTCAGTCGATCGCGGTTCCGCCGCCGCGCTCATCGGTCCCAGCGGCTGCGGCAAATCCACCCTCCTCAACCTCGTCGCCGGCATCCTCTCCCCACACGCCGGCTCCGTCACCGTCAACGACACCAAAGTTAACTCCCTCACCGACCCCCAACGCCGCCTCTTCCGCCTCCAGAACGTCGGCTTTGTCTTCCAGGACTTCGCCCTCGTCGAATACCTCACCGTCCTCGATAACATCCTCCACCCCTGGCGCATCAATAGCGCCCGCCCCCTGAACCCGGATGCAAAAGACCGCGCGCGCTCCCTCGCCGAAAATCTCGGCCTCGCCAAGAAACTCGACCGCTTCCCCGACCAACTCTCCCAAGGCGAACAACAACGCACCGCCATCTGCCGCGCCCTCGCCCAAAAACCATCCGTCATCATCGCCGATGAACCCACCGGAAATCTCGACCCCTCCAACAAACAGGCCATCATCGACATCCTTCTCGATTACATCCGCTCCGAGAACGCCACCCTCGTGCTCGCCACACACGATCACGACCTTCTCCCCGCCTTCAACCAGGTCATCGACTTTTCCAAACTCCTCTCGTCCGCGCCCGCTTCCACCTGATGGTCTTCCTCAAAAATAGCTTCTACATCGCCGCGCGATACCTCCGCTTCCATCGCGGTCGCACCATCGTTCTCGTCCTCGCACTCGCCCTCATCCTCTTCGTCCCCGTCCTCGTTGAACAACTCGTCTCCAAAAGCGAATCCCGCCTCTCCGCCCGCGCCGATTCCACCCCGCTCCTCCTCGGCTCCCCCGGTAGCTCCCTCGACCTCGCCATGAGTAGCCTCTACTTCGTTTCCAAGCAACCCGCCTCCATCACTTACGGCGATACCGAAGCCATCGATGACACCGGCCTCGCCTACACGATCCCCCTCCACACCACCTGGCACTCCGGCGGTTTCCGCATCGTCGGCACCAGCCTAGACTACTTCGACTTCCGAAACCTCCACATCGCCAAAGGTAACCCCCTCTTCTTCCTCGGCGATGCCGTCCTAGGTGCCTCCGTCGCGAAATCACTCAATCTCAAACCCGGCGATTCCCTCATCTCCAGCCCCGATAACTTCATCGACATCGCCGGCCAATACCCCCTCAAAATGAACGTTGCCGGCGTCCTCGCCCCCACCGGAACCGCCGATGATGCCGCCGTCTTCGTCGACCTCCAAACCGCCTGGATCATCGCCGGCCTCGGCCACGGCCATCAGGACCTCAGCCAGTCTGACGACGCTTCCGTCATCCTTGACCATTCCGAAGCAAACATCACCGCCAACGCCCAACTCGAAACCTTCATCGAAATCACTCCCGAAAATATCGATAGCTTTCACTTCCACGGAAACCAAAAGGACTTCCCCGTCACCGCCGCCATCGCGGTTCCCAAGGACGAAAAATCCCTCGCCATCCTCCTCGGTCGATACCAGGCCGAAGACCAGCCCCTCCAACTCATCCGGCCAAAACTCATCGTCGATGAACTCGTCGATACCATCTTCCGCATCAAAAAAATTCTCCACGCCGTCGTCGTCATCGTCGCCCTCGCCACCCTCCTCACCCTCGCCCTCGTCTTCACGCTCTCCCTCCGCCTCCGCGCGGCAGAACTTCGCACCATTTACCGCCTCGGCTGCTCCCGCCCCGCCATGTCCGGATTCGTCGCCGCAGAAATCATCCTCATCCTCGCCGCCAGCATCGCCCTCGCCCTCCTCCTCATCACCCTCACCACCCCCCTCCAACCCAAACTCATCACCCTCCTCCTAAGCACGTAACCGGCGAAGCCGCCTGCCTCAAACTTCATCATTGGATATTCCTTGTTGGATATTCGATATTCAATCCCTCTCCAAACCGCCCTCTCCCCTCCAATTCCCCCACCCAAATGCTCTCCCCCCTCGCCACCATCTGGACCCTCTGCCTCCTCGCCGTCGAACTCGTCGGTATCGCCACCGCCTTCACCGTCATCATGCGCGCCCGCACCTCACAAGGCGCCATCGCATGGATTGTCGCTCTCATCGCCTTCCCCCTCCTCGCCCTGCCCCTTTACTGGGTCTTCGGCCGCAATCGCTTCAATGGATACGTCGAGACCCTCAACTCCGCCATCCAGGAACACCGACCCCTCGTCGCCGACGCTCGCGAAGCCCTCCAACCACACCACGGCGTCTTCGATCGCCATCAACACCAAACCGAATACGCCCTCGACCGCCTCACCGCCCGCCAATTCACCCACAACAATAAACTCAAACTCCTCATCGACGGTGAAGCCACCTTCGAGGCCATTTTTAAAGCCATCGATAACGCCCAATCCTACATCCTCATCGAATTCTTCATCATCAAACACGACAAACTCGGCATCCGCCTCCAACAAAAACTCATCGCCAAGGCCAAAGAAAACATCCGCGTCTACGTCCTCTACGATGAACTCGGCAGCGTCAAACTCAGTAGCGAATACATCGCCGACCTCCGCGCCGCCGGTGTCGAAGTCTCCGCCTTCGGCGCCAGCCAGGGCCGCCGCAACCGCTTCCAGGTCAATTTCCGCAACCACCGGAAAATCGTCATCGTCGACGGCACGGTCGGATTCGTCGGCGGCCTCAACGTCGGCGATCAATACCTCGACAAAACCACCAAGTTCGGCCGCTGGCGCGATACTTTCCTCCGCTTCGAAGGCCCCGCCGTCCAAGGCACCCAAGCCGTCTTCACCGAAGACTGGTATTGGGCCACCCGCTCCCTCCCCAAACTCAACTGGATACCCTCCCCCTCAAAAAAGAAAGACGCCTTCGTCCTCCCCCTCGATACCGGCCCCGCCAACGAAATCGAAGCCTGCACACTGCTATTCCACGAACTCATCTCCTCCGCGACGGATACGCTGTGGATCGCCAGCCCATACTTCGTCCCCGACGAAGGTCTCGTCGCCGCCCTGCAACTCGCCGCCGTCCGCGGCGTCGACGTCCGCATCATGCTTCCCGCTAATCCCGATCACGTCCTCGTCTGGCTCGCCTCCTTCTCCTACCTCGAACAAATGGAGTCCGCCGGCGTTAAAATGTTCCGATACCACGGCGGCTTCCTTCACCAAAAAGTCGCCCTCGTCGATGATCACCTCGCCGTCGTCGGCACCGCCAACCTCGATAACCGATCCATGCGCCTCAATTTCGAACTCAGTATGGTCGTCTCCGATCACGACTTCGCCTCCAAAGTCCGCACCATGCTCGAAACCGATTTCGCCGACTGCGTCGAAGTCAACGGCTGCGACTACACCTGCCGAAACCTCCCCTTCCGCATCGCCGTCCGCGCCGCCCGACTCCTCGCCCCAATTCTCTAACCTTCCGCCTTCTTGTATTTGGTAAACCCAACAACGCACGTTCGCCCAGAAAACGATGTCATCCTGAACGAAGTGAAGGACCCCGCGAGTTTTCCGTTAATCCATCGCAAAGAATAGATCCCCGTTCACTTCCGCGCTTCGATCTCGCGGAGCTGTCCCAAAAACGATCGCCACCAACCCACATCCCCGCCATCACAATCGCCTCCCGAACACTCTCTAATTAAACTCCTTCTCGTTCCAGTCCCTCGGAAATTCCTGCCGAAACTTCTCCTCGTCCTCACGCATCTTCTTCTCCAATCGCTTCTGCGCCCTCTTCTCCTCCCGCTGCTCCTTCATCTTCTGCCACGGATGCCCCGACCCCACATTCCAATCACTGAAATTCCGCGTGTTCGAACGCGATGCTCCGGACGCCGGTCCGGGGTTCAATGCCGGATCCACATCTTTCCCCGATTCACATCCCCCAATCACGACCAATCCAACCAACATCACCACTAATCTCAAAATCTCTGTCTTCACCGGTCTAAAAGCCAATTTGGTTCCACCTCGTTTCCCACTCCTCGGGAAGAGGGGACGAAACGCCCTGCCAACTCCCCATTCTACCTTGCACCCCTAGTCTATCTCCTTTTCCCCGCCTGTCACCCCATCCAATCCTATTTGACGCCCCTCCCCCCCTCTGCCATCCTGCCCCCAATGAGCGACTCCCCATTCGGCGACCAAATCCAAATCAACATGCCCAAATTTAATGCCGCTCGCATCTTATGGATCATCGTCGCCATCGTCGTCATCGTCGGAATCCGCACCAGCTTCTACACCGTTCAAGCCGAAGAATCGGCCGTCGTCCTCCGCTTCGGAAAATATCTAAACACCACCGACTCCGGCCTACACTTCAAACTCCCCTTCGGAATCGACTCCACCGAGCTCGTCCCCGTCAAACGCCAACTCAAACAGGAGTTCGGCTTCGGCACCCCCGGGGCCAGTAATCCCACCCAATACTCCACCGACCCCAGGGAACAGGAAGAAGAACGCTCCATGGTCACCGGAGATCTCAACGCCGCCCTCGTCGAATGGGTCATCCAGTTCCGCATCGACGATCCCAAAGACTACCTTTTCAACGTCCGTAATCCCGATCTCACCCTCCGCGACGCCTCCGAGTCCATCATGCGCGAAGTCGTCGGCGATCGCACCGTCGACGAAGTCATCACGGTCGGCCGTCAGGAAATCGAAGACGAAGCCCAACTCAAACTCCAGGCGCTCGCTGAAGAATACGCCATGGGCATCCAGATCGATCAGGTCCAACTTAAGGACGTCAATCCCCCTAGGGAAGTCCAGGCCTCCTTCAACGAAGTCAATCAAGCCCAGCAGGAGCGCGCCCAGCGCATCAACGAAGCCAATGCCGAATACAACCGGATCATCCCAAAAGCCCAGGGCGAAGCCGATCAAACCATTCGCGCCGCCGAAGGATACGCCATGCAACGCATCAACGAAGCCGAAGGCGATGCCGCCCGCTTCAACGCCATCCTCGCCGAATACCTTAAGGCGCCCGAAGTCACGAAACGCCGCATCTACCTCGAAACCGTCAGCGAGGTCATGCCCAAACTCGGAAACAAAGTCATTGTCGACGAAGAATCAGGCAACCTCCTGCCCCTCCTCAACCTCAACGGAGCTCAACTCCCCCAACAGTAATGAAAGGCGCCCTCTCGCTCGCGGCCATCATCGGAATCGGCGTCGTCGCCGCCATCATCCTTTTCAGTGCCGCCTACACGGTCAACGAAACCGAACAGGCCATCATCACTCAATTCGGTGAACCTGTCGGCGAACCCGTGACCACCCCGGGACTCCATTTCAAAGTCCCCTTCATCCAGGACGTCAACTACATCGATAAACGCATCCTCGAATGGGACGGATCCCCCAGCGAGATGCCCGACAAACAAAAGGACTACATCATCGTCAATACCTTCGCGCGATGGCGCATCAGCGATCCCCTCGTCTACTTCCTCCGCCTTAAAGTCGAACGCCGCGCCCAATCCCGCCTCGAAGATATCCTCGGCTCGGAAACCCGAAACACCATCGCCCGTCATACCCTCACCGAAGTCGTTCGCACCACCAAGGACCGCGTCCCCACCACCGACGAAACCCTCGACGAAGCCACCACCGGCGAAGTCGGCGTCCTCTCCCCCATCAACCGCGGCCGCACGCTTCTCGAACAGGATATCTTCGAACAATCCAAACCCAAACTCGCCGAGTTCGGTATCGAACTCCTCGACTTCCGCTTCAAACGCATCAACTACCGCGAAACCGTGCAGGAAAAAATCTTCTCCCGCATGATCAGCGAACGGCTCCAAATCGCCGAACACTTCCGCTCCGAAGGCGAAGGAGAAGGCGCACGCATCATCGGCAACAAAGAACGCGACCTCAAAAAAATCGAGTCCGAAGCCTATAAACAAGTCGAAGAAATCCGCGGCAAAGCAGACGCCAAAGCCACCGAAATCTACGCCTCCGCCTACAACCAAAGCCAGGAAGCCCTCGAGTTCTACGAGTTCCTCAAAACCATGGAAACTTACAAAGATATCCTCGCCGGCGACTCCACCGTCGTCCTCTCCACCAACAGCGACCTTTTTAAGTTCCTCAAAAACGTCGAACCCCCCACCTCCTCTTCCCCACCACCCACTCCCCCCGCCCCCCGCAAAAAAACCGCCTCCCCCTAGCCTCCCCCCTGCCTCCCACTTCATCATTGGATATTCCTTGTTGGATATTGGATATTCAAAAAGAACCTTTCCCCAATCCTTCCCTCCAATCACCCCTATCGCTCCTCCCTCCTCCCCGCCTTCCGAATTCCTTGTTGGGGCTCCCATCATTCATCGCCCCCATCTTAGCTCGCCCCAACCCAAACCCCAAAATTCATCAGCCCGTGTTCAAACTTCATCTCTCCCCCGCTCTCTTCCTCATCACCCTTGCCACTTCTTTCGCCCCGCCCGCCGGCTTTAATTACGAAGAATCCATGGTCCCCGAATACACCCTCCCCGATCCCCTCGTCGACGAAACCGGTGACGCCATCACCACCGCTGACGACTGGGCCCAACCCCGCCGCCCCGAACTCCTGGACCTCTTCGCCTCCGAAGTCTACGGCCGCCTCCCCAATAACCTCCCCGACCCGGCATTCAATATCGCCTCCTCCGATCCCAACGCCCTAGACGGCATCGCCACTCGCCACCAACTCGAAATCACCTTCCCCACCCTCGAAAACAGCCCCACCCTCCATCTCCTCGTCTACACCCCCAACAACCAATCCGACCCCGTCCCCGCCTTTCTCGGCCTCAACTTCCGCGGCAATCACACCATCCAGGACGATCCCGGCATCACCCTCTCCACCGCCTGGATGCGCCCCAAAGGCGAAGGCGATGTCGATAACCGCGCCACCGAAAACTCACGCGGCAAAAGCACCGAACGCTGGCCCGTCGAGCGCATCCTCGACCGCGGATACGCCCTCGCCACCCTCTACTACGGCGATATCGACCCCGACATCGACGACCAGTTCCAAAACGGCATCCACGGCGCCGTAGAATCCCCATCGGACCGCCACCCAAGCTCCTGGGGCAGCATCGCGGCTTGGGCCTGGGGTCTCAGCCGCGCCCTCGATGCCCTCGAAACCCTTCCCGCCATCGATGCCTCCCAAGTCGCCGTCCTCGGACACTCCCGCCTCGGCAAAACCGCCCTCTGGGCCGGCGCCACCGACCCCCGCTTCGCCCTCGTCATCTCCAACAACTCCGGCTGCGGCGGCGCCGCCCTCTCCCGGCGCGCCTTCGGGGAAACCGTCGCCCGCATCAATACCAATTTCCCCCATTGGTTCTGCGACAATTTCAAAAAATACAACGACAACGAATCCGCCCTCCCCGTCGATCAACACCAGCTCATCGCCCTCAGCGCCCCTCGCCCCGTCTACGTCGCCTCCGCCACCGAAGACCAATGGGCCGATCCCAACGGCGAATTCCTCAGCGCCAAGAACGCCGAACCCGTTTACCAACTCCTCAACCAGCCCACCAACCTCCCCGATACCCAACCACCCCCCGATACCCCCGTCGGCCAGTCCATCGGATACCACCTTCGCACCGGCAAACACGACCTCGCCGAATACGACTGGGAACAATACCTCAACTTCGCCGATCTCCACTTTAATGAAGGGTAACAGAAGTGGTAATACTTCCGTCGCCCCATGAGTGACGCCCAAGACCATCAGCGCCGCCAAAACCTTCGGCACCGCAAACAGTCGTTCCGGCGTCGCATCTCCGAAGAAGCCGCCAACACCATCATCCACTTCGCCGGCCTCATCCTCAGCATCATCGGCTCCATCATCCTCCTCAACCTCGCCATCCCCACCGGCGATCCCTGGCGTATCATCAGCGCCATCATCTACGGCCTGAGCCTCATCTCCCTCTTCGGCGCCTCCACTCTCTACCACTTCACCGCCAATCCCCGCCGCAAATACCGCCTCCGCCTCTGGGATCACAATGCCATCTACTTCCTCATCGCCGGATCCTACACCCCCTTCCTACTCGTCACCCTCCGCGGCCCTTGGGGATGGTCCCTCCTCACCATAATCTGGAGCCTCGCCCTCGCCGGTTTCATCCTCAAAACCTTCATCTCCCACAAAGCCAACCGCCGCTCCACCGCCCTCTACCTCGCCATGGGTTGGCTCGCCATCGTCGCCGCAAAACCCCTCTACGACTCACTCCAAACCGGCGGTATCATCCTCCTCGTCGCCGGCGGCCTCGCCTACACCGCCGGTACCTGGTTCTTCGCCCGCGACTTCCGCCCCTTCTACCACGCCATCTGGCACCTCTTCGTTCTCGCCGGCGCCGCCTGCCACTTCCTCGCGATCGCCCGCTACGTCATCCCAGGCGCATCCTAAATCCCACAACTACCCCCCCACAAAAAAAGGCCGGGAATCACGCCCGGCCTCTTCCCAAATCGTTGTAACAATTCCCCTAACGACGGCGGCGCAACACCACGCCCGCCAATCCAAACAGGAGAAACAATGCCCGTGACGGCTCCGGCGTCACCGTAAAGGTCGCCGTGTAATTGTTGCCGCCATTGTTCAAGAAAAAGTCGCCTCCATTCGAGGTGCCACGGTGAAACACCTGCAATTCATAGTTACCCGGCGTCAAACCCGCAAGGAGGTTAATCGCTTGGCCCGTCTCCTGCCAACGCTGGTCGCCAGGATTCGGCAAGTTGGCACTAAACGGCAAATTGATTGCCGAAAAAGAGTGTGAGCCGCCGCTAGCGGCGACGCTGTAATTCAAATCTCCACCCGTGACGTCATTCGGCGGATTGGGGGCGTTATCGTTCTTAAAGGTCTGGCTCTCCCCACCATCCAAAACAAGCGTGTCGGTAAAGAGATTGAAAGTCCCTAAATCAGCTCCCGGAAGCGCCGGATTCAACCCCGTATCGAGCGACCCGTCCGAACTGTAAAAAACATTTCCAGCGCCATTCAAATTCAGAATCGTGAACCCACCGCCTGTTCCAAAAAATCCAACCGCCCCAAAACTGGTGGAGGCCATCAAGGTGAGAGAGACAGCAACGCCGCAAAGCGCAACAAGTGACTTTTTCATAACGTGTGTAGAGAGGTTTTGTTCCGTGAAGGATCGCCAGTAAACCAACCCGATGCCCTCTCCGTCAACGCCTTCGGAAGAAAAACAATTGAACCGTACAATCGTTCAATACTCACGACTATTACCCAAACGATACCCATAACCTGCTCCTCCTGAACGATAAACGAGGCCAGAGGCGTCCTCCACCCGCCCCGTCCGCCTGCCGCGAACAACGAGCGTGCCCTTACCCTTAGTAGCCTTGGCGAAGAATGGGAGCGGGCGCCTACGGCGCCTCAGCGGCGCAGCCGCCGCCATTCGGCGGCATCCGGGTCAAGCGTCACGCTTGGGCTGCCTCCAATACCCGCATGATCTTCACCCCATCCTCAAAGTTCGGCTCAATCCGCCCATCCCCCGCCACCGCGTCCAAAAAATCCGCCACCGCATGCACAAAGGTGTGCTCATACCCAATGATATGCCCCGGCGGCCACCACTTCCCCCCATGCGGATGCACCAGCTCCGTCACATTCAAATCCCGAAACCCCCGCTCCTTCGCCTCATCCCCGTTCGCGTAATACTCGAGCCGATTCAAATCCTCCAAATCCCACGCCAAAGCACCCTCGCTCCCATACAACTCAAACGTGTGCCGGTTCCGCCGCCCCGTCGCAAACCGCGTGCTCTCGATCGTCCCCAATGCCCCACACTCGAACTCCACCTGCATCAACGACGCATCCTCCACCTCCACCTCTCCCGTCTTCGACGGATCCTCCTCCAACGGTCGCTCCTTCACAAAGGTCTTCGACATCCCCTGCACCGTCGCAATATCCCCCACCAAGTAATGCGCCAAATCCACCGCGTGCGATCCCAAATCCCACAGCGGCCCCCCGCCCGCTGTCGCCTTCTTCAATTTCCAGTTCAACAAGCGCGTCGGATCAATTCCCCAACTCTGCTGATACGCCCCGCGCCAATGATAAATCTCCCCGATCTTCCCTTCCTCAATCAACTCTCGCGCCAAGAGCACCGCCGGCACCCGCCGGTAATTGTGATTCAAATAATGCACCACCCCCGCCTTCTCCGCCGCCGCCAACATCGCCTCCGCCTCCGCCGATGTCAGCGCCGCCGGCTTCTCGCAAAACAAATGCTTCCCCGCCTCGGCCGCTGCAATCGCCACCTCCGCATGCAAGAACGTCGGCAACGAAATATCCACCACATCGATATCGTCCCGCTCAATCACCCGGCGCCAGTCCGTTTCCACCTCTTCCCATCCCCAGTTCTCCGCAAAACCCGCCAACGCCGCCTCGTCCCGCCCGCAAATCACCTTCAACCGCGGCCGCAACTCCGGCTCAAAAAAAGGTCCCACCTGCCGCCACGCATTCGAATGCGCCCGCCCCATGAACCGATGCCCCAACAATGCAATATTCACCTCTTTCATCTCTCTCTAATAGCTAACTGCTAACCGCTAATCGCTCAATGCCCCAAAAACCCCCAAAGACTTCCTCACTCCCTCCGCCACCTCCGTCAATGGCATCCCCGGAAACGCTTCCACGATCGCTTCATCATCCAAATCACAAACAAACGGAAACACATCCGCACCCTCCGCAACCTCCAACGCCACCTCTCGCCCCATGCCCCTCGCCTCCGCCATCACCACATCCAGAAACTCGCGCACCGCCATCGTCACTCCCCGCAAATTAAAAACCCCATACCCCGAGTACGCCTCGACGGCACTCATCCCAAAGGCCGCCCCCACATCATCCACAAAATGATAATGCTCCCGACCGTCATACGGCATCGCATACGACTCCCCGCGCGCCGCCGCCTTCAACGCCTCCGTCGGCGCCGCCGTCAATCCCCGATCCCGCCCCGGCCCATAGGTCGTCGCCAATCGCAACGACACGGTCGCCACCCCCGTCTCCCGCTCAAACGCCCGCGCCATCCCTTCCCCCGCCACCTTCCAATACCCATACAGATTCGGCGGCCCATACAAATCCCCCTCATGCACCGTGGCCCCCGCATACTGATCACGCCGACCATACACCGCCGCCGAACTCGCAAAAACAAATCGTTCCAACCCACCCCCCAGTCCCGCCATCGCCCGCACCAGTTTGTCCGTCCCCCCTAGGTTCACCGCCATCCCCCCAAACGGCTCCGCCTCACAGTCCGGCGTCTGCCATCCCGCCAAATGAATCACCCGCCCCGGCTTCACTCTCTTCAAGACCCCCTCCACCTCGCCCCGGTCAGAGACATCCCCCTTCACACCCTCCATCCCCTCCACCTCCCCCGAGCGCGTCATCCCCCCCAAATCCTCATGCCCTGCCCCCCGTAACCACCTCACCGTCGCCTGCCCGATACACCCGCTCCCCCCCGTAATCAAAATCCGCTCTCTCATCACCTCCAACAACAAATAACCAACAACTAACAACTCGTGCGCAGCACGCCCTTCATCACCGACTTGTCAATCGACCCCTCAAACGCCGCCACCGCGTCCTCCAACTCAAACTCGTCCACCACCCCCCCCACCGGAATCACCCCCTCCTCCAAATGCCGCATCGCCGCTTCAAAATCATCCCACGCACTCGCCATCGTCCCCTGCAGCCGCTGCTCCCCACGCACCACTTTTGTCATCGGCATCTCAATCTCCACCGGATACGTCGCCACCACGCCGATCGTCCCCCCCCATTTCACCGCATCCACCGACGCCGATAACGCCGGCGGCGCCCCCGACGCCTCAATCAAACAATCCGCCGGCCCATCTAACTGACTCGCCAACGACGCGCCTTCGCTCACCGCCACCGTGCCAAACCCCAACTCCGCCGCCTTCGTCAATCGCACCTCGCGATCCCACTCCGCCCCGCTTACCGTCACCTCCGCCCCGCATGCCCGCGCGAGAAGCGCGCACAACATCCCGATAATCCCACACCCACTCACGACCACCCGCATCCCCGGCTCCACTTCACACCCCTTCAAAACATGGCGGCTCGCCACCGACACCGGCTCCACCAAGGCCCCCTCCACAAATCCCAACCCCTCTCTCAACGGCATCACGTGCCGCGCTTCCACCAATACATATTCCGCCATCGCCCCTTCCATGTGAAACCCCAGTATCCGCCGCTTCAAACACCGCTGCGTATTCCCCGTCCGACACGGCTCACAATCCAAATCCGTACACCCCTGCACCGCCAAAGAAGTCACCGCCTGCCCGGCCTCAAAACCGTCCACCCCTTCACCCACCGCATCCACCGTCCCCGCATACTCATGCCCCAAAATCCGCGGTCGCTCCACCCAGTCAAAGTTCGCCTTCCCCATCACACAACTCACGTCGCTCCCGCAAATTCCCACCGCCTCCACCTTCACCCGCACCTGACCCGCCCCCGGCTCCGGCACCTCCACGTCCACCACCGCTAAATCCTTCGCCTCCTTGGACTTCAAACATACCGCCTTCATACCCCCCTCCTATCCCACACGCTTACCCCCGCATCAACCTCCATCTTCTTCTCCTTCTTCTGCTGCTTCTTCTTCTCACCAATGCACACCCGGGTGCGAAATCGACCACCCCCGCCCATTCCAAAACCTTCCCCGTTTTTGCCCTTTTCAGCTTCTCCTCCAACCCCCATCCTCACCCCCATGGCCCATCAGGAATCCGAAATTACCCGCCGTCTCTACAACCTCGCCAACGCCATCGTCGACCAACAAAACGCCCGCGTCCTCATCCCCCCACAGCAAAATGGACCCGGCTTCTGGTTCGGAGGCGGCAATATCATCCAGGACGAAGACGGCTCCCTTCTCGTCTGCGGCCGATACCGCAACTACGGCGACTCCCGCACCGGTACCGGCGCCGGGGCACGCGGCCTCGAGTTCGCCATCTTCCGCGCCCGCTCCCTCTACGATCCCTGGGAAAAGATCAAATCCTTCACCAAAGAACAACTCTCCCTCGACGGCGTCGATGTCGTCTCCATCGAAGGCGGCTGCCTCTACCAGTTCGCCGATATCATCGAACTCTACGTCTCCACCGAGAAAAATATCCCCTACCCCCCGCGCGTCGCTTCCTACCAAAAACCCGGCACCGGCACCTGGTCCATCGATTGCATCGAAGCACCCACAATCGATCAACTTGATCCCGTCAACCTGCGGAAAGTCCTCGACTCCCAGGAACCCGCCCACCTCCACATCAAAGACCCCGTCGTCTTCGAAATCGACTTCGGACACACCGCCCTCTGCTACGCCAATCACCCCTACACCTGGTCCGCCACGAACACCGGCGCCCACATCCGCCGCGGAAAAAATCAGTCCTTCGAAAAAATGTCCGATGAAATATTCCCCCGCGGCCCCGTCTGGGACGTGGCCTGCACGCGGATCACCGAACGCCTCCTCGTCCCGCAACGCGGCATCTTCCACGATCTCCCCCCCATCGCCCTCTACTTCTACGATGGCGCCGAATGCCTCCGAAACATGGACGAAAACGAAGCCGCCGTGAAACGACCGCGCGGATACTCCTGCGAAGAACTCGGCGGCGTCGCCTGGGGATATGACTCCGAGTTTCCCAAAATGCACCGCCTCTCCCTCGACGCCCCCCTCTTCGTCTCCCCGCACGGAACCGGCTGCAGCCGATACGTCTCCACTCTAAACACCGACGACGGCATCTTCGCCACCTGGCAACAATCCCAACCCGACGGCTCCCAACCCCTCGTCGCCAACCTCGTCGAATCCCAAAAAGTAAACGAACTCCTCACATAATGGGACGCCCGTTCGCCCCTGCGCCTGTCATCCTGAGCGAGCACAGCGAGCCGAAGGACCCCACGACCGCCCTCAAATCCTTCGCCTATCGCAAATCTTCCGCCCCCTTCCGCACACACGATATTGCGAAGCTGTCTCCCAACCAGCAAACCGACGAACCGATCAACCGAATAACCGATCAACAAACCCGCAAACATCCTCTGGCTCTGCACCGACCAACAACGCTTCGATACCATCCAAGCGCTCGGTAACCCCCACGTCCACACCCCCAACCTCGACCGCCTCATCGCCGAAGGCACCACCTTCACCAACGCCTTCGCCCAATCCCCCGTCTGCACGCCCAGCCGCGCCTCCTTCCTCACCGGCCGAGACCCCTCCACCACTCGCTGCCGCCAAAACGGCCAGCAGATGCCCGCCGACGAATACCTCCTCCCCCGTATCTTCCGCGATAGCCCCCACTCTTATCTCTGCGGTCTCGCCGGAAAACTCCACCTCGCCTCCTGCTCCGATCATAAAATCGAAGCCCGCATCGACGACGGTTACGCCGACGAACACTTCCACTGGTCCCATCACCCTCAACCTGATTGGGGCAACGACAATGCCTACACCAAGTGGCTCTCCGACAAAGGCCTCACCTGGGAAGAACTCTACCAAAAACCCCCGCACCCCAACCCCTACGTCAAAAACGGCATCCCCGCCGAACATCACCAAACCACCTGGTGCGCCGAAGAAACCATCAACTTCATCACCACCCAATCCAACGCCCCAAACCCCTGGTTCTTCTCCTTCAACTGCTTCGCCCCCCATCACCCCTTCGACCCCCCCGCCGATTACCTCGAAAAATACAAACCCGCAGACATGCCTCTCCCCGATTACCGGGAAGGCGAACTCGAAAACAAACCCCGCTTCCAACAACTCGACCACGAATGGGCCCACAACTCCCCCGGTGAATTCCACACCGGCGCCATGGCCGATGACGACAAACGCCACGTCACCGCCGCCTACTACGCCATGTGCGACCACATCGATCACGAAATGGGTCGCATCCTCAAAGCCCTCGACGACTCCGGCCAGCGCGACAACACCCTCGTCATCTTCATGTCCGACCATGGAGAGATGCTCGGTGACCATGGCATTTACTTCAAAGGCCCCCATTTCTACGACCCCGCCATCCGCGTCCCCCTCATCATGCGCCTCCCCGGCGTCTTCAAAGAAAACCATCGCGTCGACGCCTTGACCGAACTCACCGACCTCGCCCCCACCCTCTGCGAAACCGCCGCCATCACCCCGCCCCCCGATCGCTTCCAGGGAAAATCCCTCCTCCCCCTCCTCACCGGCCAAACCGACACCCATCGCGAAGACATCCTCTGCCAATACGACAACGCCTGGACCCATCCCGACGCCTACGCCACCTCCCTCCGCACCCAAACCCACAAAATCACCCGCTATCATGCCTCTGATGAAGGCGAATTATACGATCTCCAAAACGACCCAAAAGAATTCCAAAACCTCTGGTCCGCCCCCGACCATCAATCCCTGAAACTCGACCTCCTCCAACACCTCCTCGACCGCTCCCACCTCTCCACCCTCGACCCCCACCCCCCACGCCTCGGCCCGTTCTAACAAACCGAAGAACCGATCAACGCCTCAAGGGCTCTTCGCCCTTGAGGTGCACATCCATCTGCGGAAACGCAATCTCAATTCCCGCTTCCTCATACCGTCTGGCGATCTCCGTATGCAACTCCGTGATCGTCCGCACCCGGTTGTCCATATCCGGAAGAAAACAACGCAGCACCAAATCCAAAGTGCTGTCTCCAAACGATTCAAACGTCGCCATCGGCGCCGGATCATCCAGGATCAACTCATGATCATTCGCCACCTCCACTAAAATCTCCCGAGCCCGCTCCGTATCCGTCCCATACGCCACTCCCACATTCAAAACAATCCGCGAAATCGTATTCGTCAGCGTCCAGTTCATCAATGTCCCCGTGATGAACTGCTTGTTCGGCACGACGTATTCCTTCCGGTCCCAGTTCGTGATCGTCGTCGCCCGCATCCGAATCTTCGTCACCGTCCCCGTGACGTCATCCACCGTCACGACATCCCCCACCCGAATCGGCCGCTCAAACAACAAAATGATCCCGCACACAAAATTCGCCACCACTTCCTGCAACCCGAATCCCAACCCCACACTCAAGGCCGCCGCAATCCACCCAAACTTCGACCAGTCCATGTTCACCGCGCTAAATAAGAAAACCAACCCCACCGCAATCACCGCATAACGCCCCAGGGTCGTGATCGCATTCCGCGTCCCCACATCAATATCCGTCCCTCGCAGCACCGCGATCTCCAACATACCCGGCAGGTTCTTCGTCATGATCGCGGTGATCGCAAGAATCAAGGCCGCCCGCAACAGTTCCAATACGCTCAACCCACCCAAGAATGGAACGCCCACCTCGTCCAACGACCCAAACGCCGGCACCGTTTCCGTCCACAAATACCAAATCCCCATCAAGACCCCCGCCATCGTCAGGAATCGCAACAGCCTCCGCGTCTGCAACCCCACCTTCTCCAAATCCAGTTCCTCCTCCTCCACCTCCACCGCAATCATCTCGTCCGGCACGGCCGCCCCGTCCTCGCCTTCCGTCTCCGCTGTCCGCTTCGCCTCTTCACGTCGCAACCGCCGCGCCGCCATCGCCTCCTCCAAGGCCAGGCGATGCTCCTTGATCATGAACCAACGCAGCACCAGCCCATATAAGATCGCCCCCGCCATAATAATCCCTAACGTCCCCAAAAACTCGAGACTCAGAGCCATCGCCGTGATCACGTACCCCATCGCCGCCAACACCACCAAAACCAATGGCGCCAACACCCCAAGCGGATACCACAGCATCCGAAAGCGCGACAACCAACCCTTCGGATTCTCCTCGATCATCCCCGAAAATATGCCGTCCGCCGGCCGTAACACCCGCCACATCACATACGCCACCCACACGTGAATCAACATGATCACCAGCCGCCCCAAACTGTCAAAATACACCGCCGACTCATCGTAAAGCGTGCAACTCGCAATCACCACACCCGGCATGAACACCACTAGGAATCCCCAAAACATCCGCCGCAACGGCCCCAACATCGATTCCTCCCAGCCAAACTGCACCGCCCCCAATCCCCCGGGCCGACACACGCCGATCGCAAAAAATAAGGCGAAACTCAACCATCCCGATACCTGCAAACCGCGCGCCAATCCCCGTAACCAGTCCGACCCGGCCGGATCACGTTGCAGTAGCCACCCCACGTACCAAAGCAACAAAGGCGCCGCTACCGACGCCAACGCCGTCGCCACCAAAGCCGTTATCGTATGACCATAGTGATCCTTGGAAATACGCCGCGTCGCCACCCCCGCATCCTCCACCCGCTTCCACAATCGATTGCGACCCACAAACAATAACGCGATGACCAACACCGCCACAATACTCCGCACCGGCGTGTCCAACGCCCCCCTCGTCAAAGACCCGCTCACCTCCCGCCATCGCTCCGGACGCACCAACCACCACACCGATCCAGGAAAACTCGCAAAGGTCTCCCCGCTGATCGCCGACGAACTCTTCGCCCAAAACAATTGCTCGTTGAGAAAATCCCGAACCCTCGTCACCTCGCGCACATAGCGCCGCTCCAAAGTATCCAGCAGCGTCAACTCCTCGACCAAAGCCCGGTTCTCACGGTCCAATCGCTCCAAAATATCCCCGCGAGCCGTAACCAACTCGGTCCCCACTTCCGATTCCGCGCCCGCCACCCCCACTTCTAGTTCATCCTGCTCCTGCAACGCCTTTCCAAACTCCAGTCCCCGCAACCGCGCCACCGTCAACGCCTGGCGCCGCTCCGCGACCGCCGCCTCATACGCGCGCACGTTCGGCAACCGACGCTGTTGCTCCAATAATACTTCCGCCAGAGCCCCCTCCAATCCCCCCAAACTCGCCTGCTCACGCACCCGCCGCTCTTCCACTTCCAAATTCTCCAATCGATCCTCAACTTCACCCTGCGCCGTCCGCGCGGCCTTCATCTCTTCCACCACCGCTCCATACGCCTCGGAATACCCACGCACTTCCGCCGCCAACTCGCTCCACTCCTCGGCAATCTCTTCATCCTTCGCCGCCGCCGCCTTCGCTTCCTCCGCTGCCGCCCGGTCCGCCATCGCCGCCACGCGGGCCTTCTCCTCCTCCAATAACCGATCCGCCACCCCCTGCAGCTCCTCCAAAGCCTCCTCCTGCGCCGCGATCTTTTCCTCCAGAAAATCCCGGCGCGTCCCCAATAAATTAAACCGGTAAAGCTGACTCGTCAGCTCCGCCTCCAACATCGCAATCTCACCCCGCAACACCGCCGCACGCCCACCCAACAATACCCGCGCCGCATCTTCCTGCGAAGGACCACCCCCCGCCGACTCCCCCTCGCTCAACTCGCTTTCCACCGCAGACAATTCCCGCCGCGCATCCGGCAAACGCTCCGCCGGCGCCGTCGACCGACTCTCCACCCGCAAAAATTCCGCCTCCACCTCCGCCGCCTCACTCCGCTCCGCCCCCAATTCCGCCCGCTTCGCCTCAATCGCCGCCTGAACCTCATCCACCGTCCCCGCCGGCAGAATCTTCACTCCATCCCGCCGCAAATCCATCAACTCCTCCCGCAACTGCTCCGTCTCCCCCGGCGCCGTCTCCACCGCCTGCCTATAACCCGCCGCCTCCGCCTCATACCCCTCCGCGTGCCCAATCAATTCCAAGGCCTCCTCATACG
>JBCCIR010000079.1:0-24659 GCA_039028175.1 Verrucomicrobiota bacterium | reverse complement strand
TACCAACTAGAAATCGAAGCATAACAAGCGCATGGAGAGCAACAGCTGACCCGCCTCGAGTCGAATGATGAAGCGTAATTCCAACCTCAGTTTCGCATCGAGCGCGCGCTCCCGGTCAGCCGTGCCTCATGCTTGACGTTAGCGGGTTACCCTTAGAATGAATCCGATTGAGAAAGCGGCGTCTATATTGTTGGGGATAGTTACATCAATCCTTTTTTTGGGGGACGTGCAGGCAGAGGATAAGAGCACTGTTGCAGAGAGGGTTCTCAACGGGTGGGAACGACTTTCCGTGACCTTAGTTTTTATTCCTGGATGCACCGAACCTCATATGGAGACTCTGACGATCGACAGGGACGCGTCTACTTTGACGCACTCTGTCCATCCAGATGGAAGCCCGTTGCATCAAACTACTACGCGGTCATTCGTTGTTGATGATGAAGGGATGGATGAAATTACTGCCACTCTGCTGCGGTATTACCGGGCCGCCGTCTCTCAAAAAAGCATTCCCGAGCAGCTTGAAGCCTTGGGCAGTGACAAGGAAGCAAAGGAGCATCTAAGGAGGAAACATCCTCCTGGTGTGGGTGGATACTCCCGAGAGCTGATGCGTATTTCGGTGAGAAATGAGGGTAAGCCAGAGAGCATAAACGAGGAGTTTGAAGGAGGTATGGAACAGCTGCTGAAATGGCTTAGGGCTTTTTGGGATCGAGCATCTGATAAATCAATCCGCTAACAAGCGGCTCGACACCAACCCCTGACCCGCCTCAAGCCGATAGCGCGATGACTATTCGACCACACAATCAGCAATCAGGGCTCGCTCTCCGGTCAGGCGCGGGTCAGCCTTAGCGTTGGCTGAAGAGATCATGAGCAGCGCGATAGCCATCAAGAATCCAGCGGGACGGCATATCGGTTTCCTGCTCTCCGCTCCGAACTACGCAGATCCCGATACCGGTGTTGAGCACGGAGACTGCATTTTTCGAAGCCTGCCCCGCGACACGGAAGACTTCGATGATCCACTCGCGGAGGAACTGTTTTCGTTGCAGCAGCAAGGTGAGTTCGAATTTCGAATGATCCCAGGTGAAGCTGGCCAGACCTACGAAGTTCGTTCCGGTGTCGACGATGGATACGACATCGCGATCGAGGCCGATGGCGATGGAGAGCTTTACCGGGTCTCGACCGGTGGTCTGCGTGAGGCAATCGGGAAGGCCCAGCTCGCAAAACCGAAAACAGCCAACAAGCCGCAGCACCCAACCGCCTGACCCGCTCCGAGTCTAATTTTCACCGTGATTAGAACCTTCAACCCACAGTCAATGCGCGGCTGCCATCAGGCGGTTGGTGTGCTCTGACGTTAGCCTCCGGAAAACCGCCACTCATGATTCGCAGTCCTTTAATCACCTGGAAAGAACTGAAAGTACTACTTGTCACCGCTGTCCTATTCGTTTTCGGGACGACACTTCTTTATGCGGACGATACCGTTCTTGTCTCGCAGCAAGTAATCACTGGCGAGGCTGACTATGGCTCGGGAGCAGGCCAATCCTTCCTACTGCCCGCGAATGTGACCGTTCACGGTATTCAGCTGCATATCGGTTCACGCGCCGGGAGCGTTCGCGTTGACCTTTGGCGTACTAGGAGAAGTATGGGCAATCTAGAAAGGGACGGCTTAGCTCCTCTAACTTCCGCCACCTTGCTGAAATCATCGGTGGACGGAAACACGCCAGGCTGGTTTACCATGATTTTCGACACGCCCATCGAGAATTCCGGTCCCCACACAATGGAACTTGTCTTTGACTTTGCGCTCTTAACATCCGGCTCTGCCGGCTTCAACAACTACAGCTTCTCCAACGAGGACTCATACCAAGAAGGCGCAAGAGTGTATTGGTCGAGTTTTCAATCCAAGTACTCAGAATCGTCATCCGTCGACCTTACATTTCGAATTCTTGGTAGCATCGGACCGCCGCGAATCGACATTTCTGTTGCACCAGCATCAACGGGGCAGCTGGCATCCGTAACCATTATGGTTCCAAACTCCATACGCGATATAAGCTACACGTGCTATGAATCTGAAAATGTAGGAGTGCCGAAACAGACTTGGGATGTCTTGGGAACGCAGTTGGGAACAGGGCGGGTAATTGAGTGGAAGATAGAGTACGGATCAATGCCCTTAAAGCGTTTCTTTTTTGTGGAGGCTGTTGAGAATTAATGGAGCTATGTGTGAAGCGGGCGATGTGTCTTGAGGAAATACCTATCCGCCATGATCGACGGCTAACAAACGAGTGCTAGGAACCTCCAATCAGCGCCTTTTGTTTCGACCAGAGCGGGCATTCGAAGCTATTTTCTCTAGTATTTTGGGCCTTTTTTACTCGGTCCCAGACTCTTCACGTTAGCCCAAGAAAAATGCTCCGCGCGCTCATCATCATCGGACTCTTCTCAACACTGTTCGGCTGCAAGAAGGAGGAATCCGCCGAGCACTCAGCCCAACCGACTCTTGTCGTCGTGACGAATGACGATGAGCACAACGCGATCTATGAACGAGGAAGTGAGTTGATCTCGCCTCACATGCAGCTCCTTGATCGCGATCCGAAAGTCACCAAGAAGGTGAGAGAGCAGGTTTCACGAGGCATAGCGGATTTGGATGCTGTGACAGCCTACAACCCAGAGAATTGGGCTGCATACTGGATCAAGGGCAAGGGATACCAAGTCCTTGGAGAGGCTCAAGCCGCCAACGCCGAGTTCAAGGCATCTTTTGACATCCAGAAAGAGAATCCGGATGTAGCGCGAGAATATGCATCTACTTGTTTGGATCTGGGGCTCGGCTCCGAAGCTACCCGCGCTACAGAACACGCGATTACGCTGACACCGGATGATGCTGGGCTTCATGCCAACCTTGCTTTGGCTTTTCTCATCAGCGGCCAGAACGCAGAGGCCAAGAAAGCTGTTGATAGGTCGCTCCAAATGTCCCCAGATGATCAGATTTCACAAGCTGTCCGAAAGATTGTCGATGAAGTCATTGCTGGCGATAGGCCGCAGCCAAAGAACATGGCCGATCTCCACAAGGGCTAACAAGGCGTCGATCCTAACGCCTGACCCGCCGCGAGTCGAAAGTCTTATGACCATTCAACCTTTAACTCAGAAGTCAAAGCGCGCTCTCGGTCAGGCGTAGGATGACTTTGACGTTAGCGCTACAATAGAGAACACAGCGTCATGGGACTATTTTTTAGGAATAAGAACAGATCAAAAGAGCCTCCTCCACTTCCTCCTGATGAAACTAGCCCGTCGGTCGAGGCGCAACTCGCGAGCGAGCGATTGGCGGAAGATCCTGAACTGAAGAAGGCCTTGATTCAGGAGCTCGAAGGGGCGGCGGAAGGGGAGATTAATCAAGTCGAGGCTGCGATCATAATGATGCAGTTGGGCGTGCGCACGCTCGAGACGGTTCTTCATTCGCTCGTTGACGCTGAATTAAGTGTTTTGTTTGAGGATCAACAAAGTACAGATGAGCCTCTGGTCTTGCCTGGAGGGGGCGAGCAGCCCTACCTAGCGCTATTTACAACTCCTGCTCGCGCCAAGCTTGCACAGGAGCGGTTCCCAACATTCACCCACTTTGGTCGAACGCAATTCTCTGAGATTATCACTAGCCTATCTTCGGGAATCGGGATCGTTGTCAACCCGTTTGAGAAAGCTGCTACCATTCAGTTCCCGCCCCAACACACCGAAGCGCTTCGAGCCGACATCCAAGACAAGCGCTAACGAATCGGTGATGCCAAGCGCGACCAACACAACTGGTTCGCTTCGCTCTGGAGCGGTTGACCCCGGGTTGGCATACCTATAGCGTTCGATTTAGAAGATGACTCAAGCACTGATCGGAGGACTAGTGGGCGCAGTTACAGTAATTCTGCTCCTCGCGATTTATTTTGCAGTTACTCTTCGATCTGGAGCGGCCGACTTTATAGGGTTTTCAGTCGAGGCGACGAAGAAATACACTGAGATTGACATCCTCGATCATGAAATTCGAGATGGAGGTATTTGGGTCCGTTATCGTAACACCGGAGGGAAGCTCGCCTCTGATCCGCTCTTCAAGCTCAGGCGCTTCAAAGATGGCAAGCTTCACCATGAGTCTCTTGAGTATGCGATCGGCATCGATTCGGTCGAGGAGGGAGAATTGATAATTTCCGCAACAGATATGGGGTATCCGATCGACTTGGCCGGAGAGGATTATGAGATCAAATTTGTTAGCGCAAGTCTTCGCTGAATACGGATAGGATTGAACAAGGCGTGGCTTCCAACAGGCTGCCCGCCACGATTCGGAAGCGTCATGACCATTCAACCATCAACCTTCAAGGCGGAGCGCCCTCTCAGGCAGCCTGAAGCAGCACGCTGACGTTCGCCACGAAGTCGAACAACCCACCTGAAGGTGGGTTGGAGGCGAGGGCGGGAATGCCGTTTTTCCAAAACGGCTGTGCCAGAAGCGCTTCGGCGCCCCGCGCCTTCGCTGGGAGATCAAAAATTCCGCGTGGCCGCGGAATGCGCATTCGAACTGCGTTCGATTCTCGCCCGGAGCCGAACACCCCACCTGAAGGTGGGGTGGAGGCGAGGGCGGGAATCGAACCCGCGATAGAGGTTTTGCAGACCTCGGCCTTACCACTTGGCTACCTCGCCGTTAGAGGGGTGGGAACGGGCAGATAGGTTACGCGCAGGGGTTGGTGTGTCAATGGGTATTGATTGGTTGGGGGATCCTTGCGAAGAAGTGGTTGGGGAGTCCTGAGGGCGTTTTCTAGAGGGATTGGAGGCTGGTGATTTTTTGCCAGATTTTTCGGGAGAGGCCGTTGGTGAGGTCTTCGATTTCGTTTACGGCGGCGACGATGGTTGAGTCGTCGAAATCCTTCAGGTGGATGGCGGCGATTTTGCCGGTGAGAGACAGCAGTTCGGAGCAGTAGTCGAGATAGCGGCGCAAGGTGAACGGGGTCCACTGTCGGGTGGGGGTTGGTGAGGCTTCCGTGTCGACGCGATTGGAGAGGATGCGGTCGGGGTCTTTGGTGAGTTGATGCATGTCGATGACATGGGCGACCGAGCGCAGTTCGTGAAGCGCGGTGAGGATGCGGCGGCGTTTTACCATGCGTTCGATTCGGACGAGGAAGAAAACGGCCACCGCGACATAGACGATGTCCTGGATGATGTTTTGGACGGCGTCGGCGAAGGTCGTCAGTTCGAAGGCTTCGTCGGAGACGTGAACGGTTTGCATGGTCAGGGCGATGGCAAAGACAAGGAGGAGCAGCAGGGCCACCACGGCGGCGCGCAGCGGCCAAATGGGTTTCCGCATCCAAGTGATGCGATCGCGGGACTGCGCGCAGATGTCCTTCACCTGGTGGCAAACGCCGAGGAGGCCGGCGTCGGGGAAGCGGTCGGCGATGCGGTGCTCGAGCCGATCGAGCGTGTCGAGGACCTTTCCGGGGTCGACCTCCTTGTAGTTATTCGTTTCTGACACCCGACTATCCTTAGGCTGACTCCGGGGAGATGTCAGGTTCTTTGACGATGAGGGCGGGTCAGCGCAGGTGCTCCGCGGGGATGCCGTAGACGGCGATGGCGTTGTCGCGCATGCCTTTTTTCTCGGCGGTAGGGCTTTTGGAACGCAGGAACTCGCGCACGATACGGACGACGTCATCGACTTTTCCGAAGTGGGCGGAGACACCCCAGTTCGTGGCGAAGATGACGCGGTCCTCTCCGAAGGCGTCGAAGCAGGGGTCGAGGACGGGTAGGTAGTAATCGACGTCGACGGGGGCGGACTCGGTGAAAGGTTTGGTTCCGGCGAAGTTGAGGATGCTGGAGATTTTCATGTAGACGTTTGGGAAGGCAGCGCACTCGGTCACGGCGTTGCGCCATTCGTCATCGATTTCTCCGTCCACCATTCTCGCGCGGAAACAGTGGTTGATGACGATTTTGAGGTCGGGAAATTCCCGGGCAAGGCGGACGGCATCGGCGGTGTATCCCGGGTCGATGAGCAGGTCGACGACCATGCCATCGGCTTCGAGCTTCTTTAGGTTTTCACGCGCGGTATCGTTGTCGAGGTATTGGCCCAGTTCTTCGCGGCGGAAGCGATAGCCGTTGAGGTAACCGGTCTCCCTGTATCGCTCGTAATTTTCGAGGAAGTCAGGTGAGGCGAGGTTGCCGCGGGCGACGTAACCGCACACGAGATCGGAGGCGGCGGCCTGTTCGAGGACCCAGTCGTTGAACTGCGGTTGGTCTTGATCGACGGCCTCGGTAATGAGGGTGGACTGGATTTCGAGGCGATCGGCGAGGGCGCGATAGTCTTCGGGGGTGACGAGCTGGCCGAGGCTATCCTTCGGGTTGCGCGTGGTGCCTTTGTTTTCGGCGGCGATTTGGGCTTCGCCTTTGAAGTGGGTGTGGGGGTCGATGATCCAGGGGTCGGCGGCATGGGTGCCGGCGACGGTGAGGGTGAGGAGAAAGGCGACGACGAGAGAGTGAAAGGGATTCATCACGGTGGGCGAGAGGATTTTGGAGCAGCGGAATGTGGGCCTGCCTGATTCTCGGCGAGATCAGGGCAGGGTTTTCAGCTGGATGTTACGGAAGGCGACTTGGCAGCCTTTGCCGTGATCCTGGAGGGCGATGAAACCCTTGGCGCGGCTCATTTCGGAGTCGCGATCGACGAGGGTGGCGAAGACTTCGCCGTTGATCTTCTGAGTGAGAGTGTCGCCTTTGGCGATGATTTCCATCGTGTTCCACTCGTGTTCCTTGAAGAGAGCTTTGACTTCGGCTTCGTCTTTTATCGTTTCGTTGGTGCGTTCGCCGGCTTTGTTGATGACCGCTTTTTCACCGGCTGTGGACATGAGGTGGCGGGCTTCTTTTTTGGGGTGGTCGTTGTCGAGGAGGGAGTGGTGCCAGAGGCCCATTTTATCTTGTTCGGCGATCTCGACCTGGTAACCGAAGATTTGCCAATCGCCGAGGTCGTCGCTGCGGACTTGGACGCCGGAGTTGCCTTTGTCCCAGCGGAACTCGAGACGGAGGATGAAATTGGCGGGTTCTTCTTCGCGCCAGATGAGCCAGTTTTTGCCTTCCGAAGCGCCGGTGCACCAGATTTCGCCGTCGCGGACTTCCCAGGCGCCGGGTTGGCTGTCCCAGCCGTCGAAGTTTTCGCCGTTAAAGATTGAGACGAAGCCTTTCTTGTTTTCCTTTTGGTCCGATCTGTCGGCGTGAAGGACGAGGAGAGGCGTGAGGAGGAGCGCAAGGGTGAGAGTAAGATATTTCATGGTGTTTTTATTCTTGGGGTGAGAGGCCGAGTTTATCGAGGACTTCTTTTGGGGGGCCGTTCCAGATGGGGTTGGGAGTGTTGCCGGCGTATCCGACGACCTTCATGCCTTCGGGCGTGGTGAAGTATCCGCCGGCGACGAGATTGCGCAAGAGGTAGAAGAAAGAGCCGGGGTATTCTTTGCGATCGTTCTTGGCGGCGACGGCGAGTTCGGAGCAGATGGCGAGACGGGTTTTTGGGTTGAGGGCGACGAAGGTTTCGGCATTGGGATCGTGTCGTGGGGCTTCTTCATCGAGCCAGGCGAGGCCGCGGAGGATGAGGTTGCGGTCTTTGTTTTGCTCCTGGTAGGGCGAGCTGATCCATTCGTCGACGAAGTCGTGGACGCCGACTTGGGAGGCGCTGGGGGAGGTATCGTCGGCGGGGATGATGATATCGCAGAGAGTGATGACCAGTTGGCGTTGGGCGTCGGTGAAGGTGAGGGGCCAGAGCTCTCCGGGCTGGTATTGTTTGAGGATATCGGGATCGCGGCCGTACCCGACGGCGGGGATTGTTTTGGTGGCGGCGGGGGAGAAATTGGGGGAGCCGGAGATGGTGAGCGACGCGCTGGCGCCGGCGATCCACTTGAGGGCGACGCGGCGGGGGATGCGGGGAAGGGGTTGATCGTCTGATCGATTCATTGGTTAGAGATTCCCCTTTTTGAGTTCATCGACGAGATGGTCGGCGGTGCGCATGGCGAGGGCGAGGATGGTGAGGGTGGGATTTTTATCGGCGGTATTGGGGAAGATGGCGCCATCGGCGACCGCGAGATTGGGGACCTTCCAGACCTGGCCCCATTGGTTGGTGACCGAGGCGTCGGGGGTTTCGCCCATGATCGCGCCGCCGACTTCATGGATGATGGCGCCTCCTTGTTTGATGGCTTCCTCGGGGTTGTCGATTTTGGGTGCGCGGGTGAAGCGGGCGCCCATGGCGTCGAGGATGGCGGCGATGGATTCTTGTTGGTGGGCGACTTGTTTGAGATCGTTGTCCGAGAATTTCCAGTGGAAGCGGAGCACGGGGATGCCCCATTGATCGACGGTATCGGGATCGAGTTCGGCGTAGCAATCGTCGTTGGCGTCCATGGCGCCCTGGGCGCCGATGCCTTGGAAGGAGCCGTAATAGCGACGGGCGTCTTCTTTGAGTTGTTTGCCGAAGGGGATGCCTTCGGATTCGGAGACGGGGTCGAATTGTTTCGCCGTGTTGAGGCTGGGCATCTTGCGACCGGCGACCGTGAGGAGTTTGTATCCGCCGGGGAAATCGAGATTTCCGTTTTGGAGATCTTTGCAGCGCCAGAAAGGGGCGTAGGCTTGTTGGCCGACCACGCCGTCTTCGTTGTAGACCGGCATATTTTCGAGAGCGGGAATTTGGGCGCTGAAGCTGCTGGAGACGGAATCCGTGATGTATTTGCCGACGAGGCCGTGATCGTTGCCGAGGCCATCGGGGAAGCGATTGGATTTGGAATTGAGGAGGAGGCGGACGGATTCCTGGGACCCGGCGCCGAGGACGACCACGCGGGCGGCGACGTGGTGTTCGGTATTGTCGACCTTATCGACGTAGGTCACGCCGGAGGCTTTGCCGGATTTATCGACCGTGACCTGGCGAGCCATGGCGTTGGGGAGGATGTCGAGGTTACCGGATTCGAGGGCGGGGTTGAGGAGGACCGTCGTCGAATCGAAGGCGGCCTTGATGGAGCAGCCGCGGTGGCAATCGGTGGCGTGAAAGCAGGGGGAGCGGGTGCGCATGTTATCGGCGAGGATGCGCTGGGCTTTTTTGTTGCCGGGGTGGATTTTTTTTGGGATGCGATCGGCGTCCTGGGGTGCCGTGAGGACGGCGCGATGGACGGGGACGAAGGAGATGCCAAGTTTCTTTTGCGCGCGATCTTTGGCGAGGAGTTCGCCGGCGCGCATTTTGGGTGGGGGAAGGAGGACACCGGGCGAGGAGTCGGGTGAATTTTCGAGGCCCTCATTGGCGCCGAAGATACCGGCGAGCATTTCGGCTTTGTCATACCATGGGGCGAGGTCGTCGTAAGAGATGGGCCAATCGAAGCCGACGCCCTGACGGGTGCGTGTTTTGAAATCGTAGGGGCCGTTGCGGAGGGAGACGCGGCCCCAGTGGTTGGTGCGGCCGCCCATCATGCGTTGTCGCCACCAGGCGAACTGGCGGAGTTCTTCTTTGCCGGCGTTCGTGTAGGGTTCGCCGGGGATGGTCCAACCGGACTGGATGGAGGCGTCGTAGAAGCCGTATTGTTTATCGGGGGTGGCGGCGGCGCGGAGGGGGGCCATGTTCGGGGTGTGGAACATGGCGGTTTCGCGGACGGGATCGAACATGCGACCGGCTTCGAGGACGAGCACCTTGACGCCGTTCATGGCGAGGGTGTAAGCGACCTGACCGCCGGCGGCGCCGGAGCCGACGATGACGGCATCGTAGGTGGATTGGGTCTCTTTTGGAGAGATGACGGGCATGGACGAGAACGGGGTTGAATGGTTAGAACGGGAGTGGATTGCGGGAAGTTTCAGCGGTTGGGAATGGTGCAACAGCGTTGCGGTGGGCGTGGGGAAACGGTCCTCGGGGATGTCTCTCCAGCCTTAACTTCCGTGAGCTGCACGCTACGGTCGTCAGGATTCCCTGGAACAAGATAGATTGACGTCTCGCTGTGATACAGCGTCTTTGGTCTTATCTGAAATTTTGTTGTTCGATGTTCGTCGCCAGCAAATTCACAAGTGGTCGACAGTTTCCTGGCGACCAATACACTCGATCGTGGTGTTGGGATAAGAATGATACTAAACATTAGACGGAAGCTGGAAGATTACGGAGCGTTCCAAACAACGCTCACGGCTCGTATCTACCAGAATAACCGACTGTTAATGCTCCTCTATCATGTCATGACATGGGTAATTCTCTCGGCGTTGGTTATTGTTTCCTTTGCTTTGGGTGGGCTAGCAGGTGTTCTTGTCACGTTGTCCGTGTGGGACAAGTCCAATCCAGAATCGATTTCAAACATCAAACTTGGATTATTTATTTTGCTGCTATTGATGCCAATCTGCGTTGCTGGCGCGTTTATTCAAATTGGTGCTCTTCGCGAGAGTAGAAAGCTGCTGAGTGGGCAATGCTAGTTGCGGTGCTGCGTAAAAAGGATAGATGTGCAAAGGGTGTTCTCTCCCGTATTGGCAAAGCGATCTAAAACGAAAAAAGAAACAGACTTGGAGGTCTGTTCTCCCGTATGTGGGTGAATTCCAAGGGCGTGGGGAAATCGGGTTGGTGGGGAGAGGGCAGGTGTGGTAATTGATGCCCGATGAGAGTTGTGATGCAGCGGGTATCGGAAGGGCGGGTAACGGTGGAGGGTCGTGTAACGGGAGAGATCGGAGAGGGGTATGTTATTTTGTTAGGGATTGAGAAGCGGGATGAGGAGGAGGATGTGGATTGGTTGGTGCGGAAGATAGTGGGGATGCGGATATTTGGGGATGAGGAGGGGTTGATGAACCGGTCGTTGGTGGATGTGGGCGGATCGGTGTTGGTGGTGAGTCAGTTTACCTTGCATGCGCGGGTGAAGAAGGGGACGCGGCCTTCGTTTGAGAAGGCGGCGCGACCGGAGCAGGCGGTGCCGTTGTATGAGCGGTTTTTGGAGGCGATGCGCGGGGAGATGGGGGAGGGGCGGGTGGCGTCGGGGGAGTTTGGGGCGATGATGGCGGTGGCCTTGGTGAATGACGGGCCGGTGACGATTGTGATGGATTCGCGGGAGAGGGAATAGGCGCGCGGAGGCGCGAATGTTGAATGTTGAATTTTGAATGTTGAATTTGGAGGCAGGGGGGGAGGCCTGGCGGCCAATTGGGAAATTAGGAATTAGGAATTAGGAATTAGGAGGCAGGGAGGCAGGAGTTGGGAAGATGGATGGTGGGAGGAAGATTGGTTGGGTGGGCGGTGATGCGTGAGGGAGCGGCTCCTTGGGGACAAGTCGCCCTACCTGTCGTGGGAGAGGAGTAGGGATCGAAGGGGGGTGGCTTGCTTTTATTTGCGGATGCGCATGGCGGAGCCGCATTGGGGGCAGCGGAACCAGCCGAAGAGGAGTCCGTGGAGGGACATGGAGCCGATGTAGCCGAAGCCGAAGAGTTGGTGTGATTTTTCGTGTTTGTGGGATTTTTGTGGGATGAGGACATTGGAGCCGCAGACGCGGCAGAAGACTTTGGAGGAGAAGGCGACGTAGAGGAGGGCGAAGAGGACGAGGAGGGCGGGGACGGCTGCGAAGTAGAGCATGTATTGGTTGAAGTAGATGAGGACAATGGGGGTGCCGATGAGCATCGTGATGACGAGGAGGCGGGTGGCGATGGCGATGATGAATCCGAGGGTGGTGGAAAAGGGATTCGTTACCAAGAGACCGCGGCGGGCGCGTTTGGGGAGGTCTTCGGTGGAGGCGGCGATGCGGGCGCTGGTTTCGGTGGGGAGGCGGGATTTGGATTTGAGGCTGGACTGATGGCCACCGAGATTTCCGTCGGCTTCGGGGTTGTCTTTCTTTCGAATGGGCGCGCCGGGTTTCGGCGAACCGGACGAGGAGCCTTGGAAGGCGAGGGGATTGACGGGGCGCTCGGGTTTGTCGAAGCGTTTGCGGCGGGGTGATGATTCGGGCAAGCTACCGCCACCGCCTGCGGGTGCGGGTTCGAGAATGGCGGCTTCGCCGGCGTGTTCGTAGGCTTCCATCCACGCGTCATTGTCGAGACCGACGAGAAGGGTGGCGCGTCCGACGGATTCGGGGGCGGCCCTGTTTTTGTCGTCTGCGGCGGGAATTGGTTGGGGTTCCTTGGGGGACTCTGCCGGGGGTTCGGGAAGGGGCGGTTCATCCGGCTCGGCGGGTTCCGGAGGTGGTGCGAGTTTGGCGGCGGGAGCGGGGGAATCGGGATCGGTTGTTCTGGCGGCCTCATCGATCCAGGACTGGATGTCGTCGATGGGGGGTAGATCTTCAACGAGATTTTTGTCTTCGTTGGCCTGGTAGAGACGGGCGTAGAGGCCACCGACGTTTTCCTTGGCGAGGGCATCACGGGAGGTGATATCGACGGCGGCGAGGAGTTCGGCGATGGGGTCGTCGATCCCGGGGATGTCGGTCAGCGGGGGCACTCGGTAATAATGGGGAAGATTGTTAGTGAAGGCTGGCGATCATGGCATTGAGTTGATCGCGTTTTTCGGTCCAGGAGGCGAGGTCGGCCCGGGCTTTGTCGACCGCTTCGGGTTTGGCGCGTTCGACGAAATTCGGGTTTTCGAGTTTGGCCTGGGCCTTGGAGAATTCTTTTTCGACCTTAGCGAGTTCGTTATTAAGGCGTTTCTTTTCGGCTTCGACATCGATGAGGCCTTCGAGGGGCATGAAGACCTGGCCGATGGGGGTGAGGGCACTGGGGGTACCTTTGTCGGCTTCGAAGGAGGAGTCGGTGGCGATTTCCTTGGCGCCGGTGAGGAGGGCGAGGGTGGGGAGTTCGGTTTCGGCCCAGGGAGCGGAGTCGAGGGCGGGGATGATGAAGCGGATGTTTTTATTGGCGGCGACGTTGTATTCGGCCTTGAGGTTGCGGAGGACGCGGGCGGATTGGTAGACGGCGTCGACGTGTTCGCGGGCGTTTGCGGGGGCATCCGTGGGGGTGGCGGGCGTGGTTTCAGCCGACGTGAGCATGAGGAAATCGTCGCTGGCGCCGTAGCTCATCTTTTCCCAGAGTTCCTCGGTGATGTGGGGCATGTAGGGGTGGAGGTGTTGGAGGAAGCGGCGGAGGACGGTGTCCATCACGGCGAGCGTGGTGGCTTTGCGATTGGGATCGGCTTCCGGTTTGAAGTCATTTTTGACGGCTTCGAGATACCAGTCGCAGTAGTTGGACCAGAAGAATTCGTAGAGGTGTTGGCCGACGTCGTTGAAGCGGTAGTTGGTGTATGCGGTTTCGAGGTTGTCGGCGAGGTCGTCGAGTTTGGCGAGGATGTCGAGGTCGTAGATGGACAAGTCGCCGGCAGGGGATGGATCGTCACCCGACTGAGGCGCGCCGGGGACGTCACGCCCTACCATTTGGCGGTAGCGGGCGGCGTTCCAGAGTTTGTTGGCGAAATTGCGGCCTTCTTCGATTTGTTTTTCATCGAAGCGGACATCGGTGCCGAGAGGGGCGATGCGCATGAGACCGAAGCGGAGGCCGTCGGCGCCGTATTTGGCGATGAGGTCGAGCGGGTCGGGTGAGTTCCCGAGGGATTTGGACATCTTGCGGCCCTGGATGTCGCGAATGAGGGCGGTGAAGAAGACGTTTTTGAAGGGGAGTTCTTTTTCGTATTCGAAGCCGGCCATGATCATGCGGGCGACCCAGAAGAAGATGATGTCGGGTCCGGTGACGAGGTCGGTGGTTGGGTAAAACTTTTTGAGGGTGTCGGAGCGTTCGCCGACATTGGTCATGGTGGCGAAGGGCCAGAGCCAGGAGGAGAACCAGGTGTCGAGGACGTCGTCGTCCTGGACCCAGTTCTCGGGATCGGCGGGAGGGTCGGTCGACACATGGAGGTCCGCGGCGTGGGACGAGTCGAGGGATTCGGCGTTCTTGAGGTCTTCGGCTTTGTCTTTTTGATACCAGACGGGGACGCGGTGGCCCCACCAGAGTTGTCGGGAGATGCACCAGTCCTGGATGTTTTCCATCCAGTGGAGGTAGGTTTTGCGCCAGCGATCGGGGCGCATGACGATGTCGTTATTGGCGACGGCGTTGGTGGCTTCTTTGACGGAAGGGTATTTGAGGAACCACTGCATGGAGAGGCGTGGTTCGATGGGGACGTGGCCGCGTTCCGAGAAGCCGACGTTGTTTTCGTAGTCCTCGATTTTGTCGAGGAGGCCCATGGATTCGAGTTTCTCCACGGCTTTATCGCGGGCTTCGAAGCGGTCGAGGCCGTCGAGGTCGGGGCAA
Organism: Verrucomicrobiota bacterium; assembly: GCA_039028175.1. Classification (GTDB taxonomy): domain Bacteria; phylum Verrucomicrobiota; class Verrucomicrobiia; order Verrucomicrobiales; family DEV007; genus JBCDBW01. The sequence goes on along the minus strand of JBCCIR010000079.1, from coordinate 10,466 downwards.
TCGGGGCAGTTGATACGGCCGTCGGGGTGGAGGACATCGATGACCTCGAGATTGGCGCGAAGGCCGATATCGTAGTCGGCCTTATCGTGGGCGGGGGTGACTTTGAGGACCCCGGTCCCGAATTCGGGGTCGATATGGTCATCGGCGACGATGGGTATTTCCGCTTCGGGGAAGGGGCGGACGGCTTTTTTGCCGACGAGGTCGCCGTATCGTTTGTCGTTTGGGTTCACGGCGACACCGGTATCGCCCATGAGGGTTTCGGGTCGTGTGGTGGCGATTTCGACGAAGCGGTTGGCTTCACCGGCGACGGCGTATCGCATGTAGTAGAGTTTTGATTTTTGCGGGGTGGGGATGACCTCTTCGTCGGAGATGGCGGTGAGTGTTTTCGGGCACCAATTGACCATGCGTTTGCCGCGGTAGATGAGGCCCTTTTCGAAGAGGTCGACGAAGACGTGTTGGACCCACTTGATGTATTCGGGGTCCATCGTGAAGCGTTCGCGTGACCAATCGCAGGAGCAGCCGAGGCGTTTGAGTTGCTTGATGATGGTGCCGCCTTTTTCGTCTTTCCATTCCCAGACGCGTTCGAGGAATTTTTCGCGGCCGAGGTCATGGCGGGTGAGTTTTTCGTGTTTCTTGAGTTCACGTTCGACGACGGCCTGGGTGGCGATGCCGGCGTGATCGGTGCCGGGGAGCCAGAGGACGGCTTGTCCTTTTTGGCGGGCGCGACGGGCGAGGATATCCTGGATGGTGTTATTGAGGACGTGACCGAGGTGGAGGACGCCGGTGACGTTTGGGGGAGGGATGACGATGGAGTATGGGGGTTGGGAATCGGGGGCGTTTTCGTTGCCGTGGAAGGCGTTGGCATCGAGCCAGCGGGCATACCATTTTTCTTCGACAGCGGTGGGCTCGTAGGCTTTGGAGATATCTTCTGTGGCGGGATCGGGCATATTTTTGGCGGGGCCAATATCTTGGAGGGGGGGCGGAAAGTAAAGGTTGGGGTTGGGCGCCTGGGGCGCCGTAAAAAGTGGGAACGTAAAAGGTAAAAGGTGGTTGAGAGGGGAGGGATTGAAAAGTGGGGGGGGTTTGGTATCGTGTGCGGCCTTGGGAATATCATGATTATGACCGGGAGAGAGAGATCAGCAGGGTTGCAGCGTTGTCTGCGGGGAGCGGTGGTGTTGGTTGCGGTGTGTTTGGGCGTGTTGGGGCGTGAGGCGCGGGGTTTTGAGTGGGATGTGATCACGTATCAGAACCGCGACTATGTGTCGGCGGAGAACATCCACGAGTTTTATCGTTTTCAGTCGTTGGAGGAGGAGGGGAAGGATGTGGTATTTCGGGCGCCGACCTTGGAGATGCGGGCGACGAAGGGACGGGACGATTTATACATCAACAAGATTCGGTTTATTCTGAGTTACCCGGTGTTAGTGCACGAGGGGAAGACCATGTTTTCGAGGCTGGATGTGGTGAAGTTGATCGATCCGGTGTTGCGGCCGGAGTATATATCTGAGCGTGGGGACATCACGACGGTGATCTTGGATCCGGGGCATGGGGGTCATGATTCGGGGGCGAAGAGTTCTTATGGGCGGGAGAAGGATTTGGCGTTGGCAATGGCCAAGCAGTTGAAGAGCGAGTTGGTGGCGCGTGGGTTGAAGGTGGAGATGACGCGGGAGACGGACAAATTTTTGACTTTGAATGAGCGGGTGCAGATCGCGAATCGGATTCCGAATGCGTTGTTTGTGAGTGTACATTTCAACTATGGAAATCGATCGGCGAAGGGGATTGAGACGTATGCTTTGTCGCCGCAGGGGACGAGTTCATCATATGGGTCGCGTTCGACGGACAATTTGAGTTTCCAGGGGAACGGGCGGGATTCGGAGAACATCGCGTTGGCGACGGCGGTGCACGCGAGTGTTTTGCACCAGGTGAAGGAGCACCAGGAGGTATTGGGGCAGGAGGGGCCGGTGGACCGGGGGATCAAGCGGGCGCGGTGGGCGGTGTTACGGGGGATCAACAAGCCGGCGATCTTGTTTGAGAGCGGGTTTATCACGCATCCGGTGGAGGGGAAGTTGTGTGCGTCGTCGGCGTATCGCGGGGTGATGGCGAATGCGATTGCGGATGCGGTGGTGAATTACCGGAAGGCTTTGAGCGAGCGGTAGCAAGCGTGCCACTTGACCCGGATGCGCCGTTGGCGCGGGCTCTCGCAGTTCGCCCCTTGCGGACGGGTGGTGTTTGGGTGAGCCGTTGGCTTCCGGTCGTTTTGGGAAGCGGCTCCTTGGGGACAAGTCGCCCTACCTGTGTTTTGTGGGCGGACGGGTGGTTTTTGCGAGGATGGTCTCTACCTTAGGCTTCGGTGGGGGCGTGGAAGAGTTCGTAGCCGAGGATGGAAAGGGCGTGGAAGGCGGCGGTTTCGGTGCGGAGGATGATGGGGCCGAGGGAGAGAGGTTGGCATCCGGAGGTGCGGGCGAGGTTGTATTCGGCGGGGGTGAAGTCGCCTTCGGGGCCGATGAGAATGACGGCGGTCTCGGGGCGATCGGGGCCCTGGAGTTCGTGATATTCGGCGAGGATTTCTTTGAGGTGTCGGGTGCCGGGGGTGAGGGAGGCGATGAGGAGGAGGGTGCGTGGTTGGTTGGTGTAGGGTTTGAGGGCGGCGTCGAGGGATTGCGGGGGTGCGACTTGGGGGAGCCAGTTTTGGCCGGATTGTTTGCAGGCTTCGAGGGCGGTGCGTTGCCACTTGGATTGTTTGGCATCGCGTTCGTCGGGGTCGAGACGGACGACGGTGCGTTCGGAGAGGATGGGGAGGATGGTGTGGGCGCCGAGTTCGGTGGCTTTCTGGACGATGAGGTCCATATTTTTGCCTTTGGGGATGGCTTGGCCGAGGACGAGATTGATGGGGAGGGGTTCGGTGCGGGTGGCGTTGAGGGTATTGAGGGCGGGTTGTTTGTTATCGACGGCGGCGATTTCGGCGGTGGCTTCGTGGCCTTGTCCGTTGAAGGCGACGAGTTTTTCGCCGGGTTCGAGGCGGAGGGCGGAGAGGGCGTGTTTGGCTTCGTCCTGTGGGAGGACGAGGGCATCAGGGTTCCAGGATTGGGGAGGGATGTAGAAGCGCGGGAGGGACACTTTTTAGCGTTTAGCGGTTAGCAGGTAGCAGTTAGCGATTAGCTTTTTATTTGAAGAAGTTTTTGGCTTTTTCGAGGAAGGATTCGTGGATGGGGGAATTTTCTTCGCCGATGGATTCGGTGAAGGCATTGAGGGCTTCTTTTTGTTCGGAGTTGAGTTTGGTGGGGACTTCGACCTGGACGCGGACGAGGAGGTCGCCTTTGCGACCGGTGTGGACGTCCTGGATGCCTTTATCGCGGAGGCGGAAGATGGTATCGGACTGGGTCCCGTGTGGAATTTTGATGGAGGCTTTACCTTCGAGGGTGGGGACGGTGAGTTCGCCGCCGAGGGCGGCTTTGCCGAAGGAAAGGGGGACTTCGCAGTAGAGGTCGTTTTCTTCGCGTTCGAAGACATCGTGTTCGCGGATGTGGATGGCGACGTAGAGATCGCCGGGGGGGCCGCCGCGGGAGCCGGCATCGCCGTTGCCGGTGGCGCGGATGCGGGAGCCGTCGGAGATGCCGGGTGGGATTTTTATTTTGATGCGGGTGGTGCTTTGGAAGCGGCCGGCGCCGTCGCATCGTTTGCAGGGGTTGGCGATGGTTTGGCCGGTGCCGCCGCAGGTGGGGCAGGTTTGTTGGACTTGGAAGAAGCCGCGTGAGGAGATGATGGCGCCGGTGCCGCCGCAGGTGGCGCAGTTTGAAGTGGCGCCGTCATCGGAGGCGGAGCCGGTGCCATTGCAGGTGTCGCAGGTATTGAGTTTTTCGAGTTCGAGTTCTTTTTCGATACCGAAGGCGGCTTCTTCGAGGGTGATGGCGAGGTCGTAGCGGAGGTCGGAGCCGCGCCGGCTGGCGGAGCGGGTGCGGCCCCCGCCGCGGGCGCCGCCGCCGAAGAATTGTTCGAAGATATCGCCGGCGCCGCCGCCACCTCCGCCGCCGGCGAAGACTTCGCGGAAGATATCGAAGGGGTCGTGGAAGCCGCCGAAGCCTCCGCCGCCGCCCCCGCCGCCGGTGCGGGCATTGGCGGTGAATGCGGCGTGACCGAAGCGGTCGTATGCGGCGCGTTTATCTTCGTCGCTGAGGACTTCGTATGCTTCGCCGCATTCTTTAAACTTTGCTTCCGCGGTGGCGTCCCCGGGATTTTTATCGGGGTGGAACTCGACGGCGAGTTTGCGATACGCCTTTTTGATTTCGGAGCCGGAGGCTTCTTGGGTGACTCCGAGGATTTCGTAGTAGTCGCGTTGGGACATGGGGCGCAGTGCCTGCGAATTAGCAATTAGTAATTAGGAATTACGAATTGGGGCCTTTGGACACGACGACATTAGGGGCGCGGAGGAGTCGATCGTGGAGTTGGTATCCTTTGCGTTGGACTTCGACGATGTGTCCTTCGGGGACTCCGTCATCGTGGATGTGGGCGACGGCTTCGTGGAGGTTGGGGTCGAATGCGGCCCCTTCGCCCGCGACTTCGGTGACGCCGTGGGCGGCGAGAAAGTCGTCGAATTGTTTGAGGATCATTTCCATGCCTTTGAAGATGGTGGAGTCTTCGGAATCGGCACGGGCGGCATCGAGGCCCAGTTTAAAGTTATCGAGGACGGGGAAGAGGTCCTGGATGAGTTCGGAGTTGGCGAACTTCAGGGCGTCGATTTTTTCGCGCGCCATGCGTTTGCGATAGTTATCGAGGTCGGCCTGGCTGCGGAGGGCGAGGTCTTTCCACTTGGCGAGGTCGGCGACGAGTTGGGCGGCGGGATCGAGTTCTTCTTCGGGCTCGTTATCGAGGTCGGCGGTTTCGCCGGGTTCAAGAGTGTCATCGGCGACGGATTCTTCTTGGGCGCCGTTGAATTCCGCGGCGTCCTGGTCGGTGACGGTGGTTTCGTCGATCGATTCTGATTCTTCGGTTTCGTTCATTTTACGATGGAGGGATACCCGGCCCGAGGGAGCGAAGGGGCGGGGAGCGGGAATATTCAACGCTTTTCGACGGCAATCAAGGTGATGTCGTCGTTTTGGGGCGTATCGCCCATGAAGGCACGGAGATCGTCGGCGATTTTTTCCACGATGGCGTTGGCGCCATCGCTGGCGGAGGCTTCGAGGGAGTGCTGGAGGGCTTCCAGGCCGAATTCATCTCCTTCGGGGTTGAGGGTTTCGTTTACGCCGTCGGTGTAGAGGAGGAGGCAATCCCCGGTTTCCATTTTGAAGGTTTGGGCTTCGGTGACGCGATTGAAGACATCGCCCCCGTCGATGCCGACGGCGAGGCCGGGTGGTTTGAGCAGTTCAGTTTCTCCGGAGGCGCGGTGGTAGAGCATGGGTGGGTCGTGGCCGGCGCGGACGAGGGTGACGTCATCGGAGTAATCGCGGAGGAAGACGTAAGCCATGCTGATGAACATATCTTCGCGGATATCGGGGGAGAGGGCGCGATTGACAGCGCTGAGGACATCGTGCGGGTTGGTATTGTTTTCGGCGTGGACGCGGATGACGCTTCGGCACATGGCCATGATGAGGGATGCGGGGATGCCTTTTCCGGAGACATCGCCGATGACGAGTCCCCAGTGGTGATCGTCGACGCGGATGTAGTCGAAGTAGTCTCCGCTGACGATTTTGGCGGGGTAGTTCATGGCGCTGACGATGTATTTGTTGATATCGGGCGCGGTGGAGGGGAGGAGGATTTTTTGGATTTCGGAGGCGTTACGGATTTCGTTTTCGAGTTGTTTTTTCTCGTGGGCTTCGCGGTGGATGAGGGCGGAGCCGAGGGCGACGGATGATTGTTCGGCGATGGATTGGTAGACGTCGAAGTCGTTGTCGGTGAATTGGGTGGCGTTTTTTTTGCCGGAGACGGCGATGGCGCCGATATCGACGTCGCCGTAGACGAGGGGGGCGACCATGACGGGGACGTTTTCCTGGAGTTTGGCGATATTGGGGTGGGAGGGTTTCGTGAGGGAGGCAAGGTTGGTGGTGATGAGCGCTTTGCCGGCTTGGACGGCTTGGCCGAGGACGCCTTGGTCGCGTGGGATGGCTTGGAGGCGGAGGTAGCTTTGGAGGGCGTTTTTATTTTCGCCGGCGCGATCGAGGACGGAGGCGGGGACGTCGATGAATGGTGGGGCGTCGCTGGTTTGGAAGGTGGGGACGAGTTGTTTACCGGTTTTGTCGAGGAGGTAGAGGGTGCCATTTTCGGCGTCGACGACATTGGTCACGCCGGTGACGATGAAGCGGTGCATGGCGCGCGCGGTGCTGTCGGACTGGAGGGAGGAGCCGAGGCCGTGGAGGAAGTCGAACATGCGATGTTCTTCGGCATCGATGGCATCGTGTTTGGCCTGGAGGACGGTGGTGGCGTTGCGTTGCCGGAGGAAGAGGAACGCGAGGGCGCCGATGACGGCGAGGGAGGCGATGATGGTGATGAGGAGGGCGGGGTCGATCATGGGGTGGCGGGCGACCGACCGGGTCTTGGGGCGGCGAGATCGTAGTTAAGACTGATCTTCGAGGTCATTCTTGAGGTATTCGATGACGTCTTTGAAGCGGCGGACGTTATCGTCGTTGGCTTTACAGAGGGCTTCGTGGGCTTCGAGGACGAGTTCGGAGTGTTCTTCTTTATTGAGTCCGGGCGGGGCGACGGATTTGAGGAGGTTATCTTCGACGAGGGCGCGTTCGGATTGCCAGGTGGAGCCATCGACGTCGAGGTCGAAGATTTGGTCGAGGCCGAGGCTTTCGAGGAGTTGGCGGTTGCGGTCGTTTGGGTTGATGACCTGGAGGGAGCCTTCATCGGAGCCTTTTAGTTTCAGGGCGATTCCGGTGAGGGTGCCCATGAAGGTGGAATCCATGACGGGGCAATTTTTGAGATCGACGACGAGTTGGGAATTTCCGCGATCGATCATGGCGGCGGCGAAGTTTTTGAGTTCGGGGCTATTTTTGAAGCTCCCTTTACCTTCGACGCGGACCCAGACGACGTTATGGAATCGGCCCGCGAGAATGGTGGCGCCTTGATCTCCGTTTGATTGCACGTTGGTTCGTTAGGGATGGATTGCCGCGGTGGTGTCTGGAAATTGCCGGAGTTTGCGAGAGGAGGAGGAGGCGGCGGCGATCCGGTCGGGGATGGAGAGAGAGAGCATCGGGGTCGCGGGATTGTTTATTCCCACAAGAAAGACTGGGCGGAGGCGACGGGTTGGCCGCCGCGGAGGATGGTGGCGCGCCAGGACATGACTTGTCCGTTGGTGGCGTACTCATCGCCGACGATATTGACGTCGGTGGAGTTCAGGCCTTTGACTTTGCCGACTTCGATTTCTTTGACGAGGACTTCGGCGTTGGTGGCTTGTTGGCGGTATTCGAAGCGGAGGGTAGCGGGAGAGGTTTTGTCTTTTGTTTTCCACATGAAGGTGAAGTATTGGCCGTGACGGGCGGCTTCTTCTTCATTGGTGACGGCGCCCCAGAGGCGGTATTTCCGTTCGAAGGTGATCATTTCATCGATGGCGCCGCGGTATTTGGCGGCGTCTTTGGTGAGATGATATTTTTTGACCTTGGTGATCTTGGTTTCGGCGTGGGCGGCACCGGGGATGAGAGTGGTGGCGGCGACGGCGATGGCAAGGGCGGCGGGCAGGATTTGGCGAACGCGGTTCTTCATGGAAGTCGTTGGGAACAATAGACTGTCGTCCGCGGGGTGAGTCAACGTGGTTTTCCGGTGTGAGAGGGGGTGGTTCCAACGGGTGGACCACTCCGGGCGAGGCTGTTAGTATGCGGAAAAGGCGGGAAAAGTGAAGTCAAAAGCGCGATTTATCGAGGTGGAGGGTGAGGGGGGCTTGTATTTGCCGGAGGCGGGTTGGTGGCTGGATGTGCGGCGGCCGAAGGCCTGCGGGTTTGTGTCCCATGCGCACGGGGATCATGTGGGGCGGCACGAGCGGATGATTTGTTCGGAGGGGACGGCGAAGCTGGTGGTGGCGCGATTTGGGGTGAAGGCGTCGCGATTGGATGTGCGGGGTTTTGGGGAGGAGTGGGAGGAGGGTGGGTTTCGGTTTTGTTTATTGCCGGCGGGGCATGTATTGGGGTCGGCGCAGTTATTTGTGGAGCGGGTGGCGGACGGGTCGAGTTTATTGTATACGGGGGATTTCAAGACGCGCGGGGATCCGGTGGCGGAGCGGGTGGAATGGCGTGAGGCGGATTTATTGGTGATGGAGACCACCTTTGGGAAGCCGCGTTATCGGATGCCGACGACGGAGGAGGCGCAAGCGGCGATATGGCAATTTGTGGTGGAAACTTTTGCCGAGGGTCGGACGCCGTTGCTTTTAGGATATTCGTTAGGGAAGGCGCAGCAGATTCATGCGTTATTGGAGGGCGGGATGGAGGAGGGCGTGATGTTGCATGATTCCGTGGCGAGGATGACGCGGGTATACGAGGAGATGGGGTATCAGTTTCCGCGGTGGGAGCGGTTTGATGAGACGCGGGCGGTGGGACGGGTGGTGATATTTCCGCCGACGGCGATGCGATCCGGGGTGGTGAAGTCTTTGGGGAAAGTGCGGACGGCGATGGTATCGGGTTGGGGGATGGATGAATCGGCGCGGTATCGGTTCGGGGTGGATGACGTGATTCCGTTATCGGATCACGCGGATTACGACGGGTTGATGGGGTATGTGGAGAAGGTATCGCCGCGGCGGGTATTGACGGTGCATGGGGCGACGCGGGAGTTTGCGGCGGACTTGCGGCGGGCGGGGTGGGAGGCGTGGTCGATCGGGGGGGAGGATCAGGTTGAGTTGGGGGTGGGGAGTGGGGAATGATGAGCAAGGAATGGTGAAGTGGGGGAAGGAGCGGGGATGGGGACTATGAGGAAGGGAGGGACTTAGAGGCCTGGGGGGTGGCGGACGACGTATCCCTTGGTGGGGCGTGGGGTGGTGTGCCATCGCGGGCCTTTGGCGCCGCGGCCGTAGCCGGTGTCGAAGCGGAGGCCGCAGACGGTCATGAAGGTGTGGCCGGATTTGGCGTAGATGGAGATGTATTTTCCGTGGCCGGGTTTGCCGAAGGTCTTGAGGGCGGTGGAGGTGGTGGGTGATTCGAGGAGGCCGGCGTGGATGAGGGCGTAGGAGACGGCGCCGGAGCAATCGTAGCCGGAGTCTTCGACTTTACGGTGTCCGCCGCCCCAGCGGTAGGGTCGGCCGTGGATGCGATTGGCGGCGACGGTGGCGCGGTGGACTTGGGCGGGTGCCTTGCGCGGGGCGACGGCGGTGCCATCGGTGCGGACAAAGCAGGTTTTACCGGAGCGGAATTCCCATTCGTAAGGGGCGCGGGCTTTTTTCTGGCAGCCGGCGAGGGTGAAGACGGCGAGGATGGCCGCGAGGGCGGGCAGGATCGGCGAGATCGTGGGGTAGGTGTGGCGCATGGGAAATGGGACGCCGCAGCCGGGGGTGGGAGCGCGAACTAGTGAGGGAAATTTGCCATGTTGGGGGCAGGAAATCCAGCGGAAAAGAGGGGCTCACGCGGAGGCGCGGAGATTTATTGGGAGGAAGGCTTGGTGATGGTGATGAGGGCGCCGAGGTGGTTTCCTGGGGGGATGGGTTTTTTTGGAGAGACCGTCATTTGGGAGAGGTCGCCGTCGAGGAAGAGGGCGTCTTTGCAGCCGAGGTGTTTGAAGAGTCGGGCGAAGGTGTGGAGGTTTACGCGATTGGTTTTGGGAGTGAAGTCGGTGATGGCGAAGATGATTTTGTTGTCGGATGCGCGGATGCCGACGCCGTTTCGGTGGAGTTTGCTTGAGGAGTTGGCGATGAATTTTGGGTGGATGTTTCCGTTGTCGAGGAGGAGGGGCCCGGACTGGAGGGCGAGTTTGATGTCGGAGGGCGGGATTTGTTTTTTTGCGAAGCGGTGGGTTTCGGTGATGGCGGGCGTATTGTTTTTTGAGATGGAGAAGATACCGGTGGGTTTGAGGTAGAAGTTTCCGTAGCCAGTTTTGAGGTTGATGGGGCGGAGTTGATTGCTGTTTTCGATGTGGAGGCCACTGGGGACGCCGCCGGGGTCGAATATGCCGGCGTTCATGATGAGTTCGATGTTGCGGCCGTTTTTATTGAGGGCGGACTGGAGGGCTTGGAAGGTGCGGTAGGGTTGGTTGGTATCGGGATTTTTCCAGTGGAGTTCGATTTCGGCGGGGTTGGCGATGTAGAGGCGGTAGGAGACGTCTTCGAAGGTGATGGTTTTGAGTTCGCCGGCGGGGGAGAGATGGGGCCAGGCGTAGAGGGTGAGAGCGAGGAGGATGTGGGCGGGGCGGGGCATGGCCAGTAAAACATTACACGTATTGCACTGGGATGTCCGCTGGAAAGGGGGGGGAGAAAGGCAATGAGTATGAGTAGGAGTAGGATTATGAGGGGAGGGGGTTTGGCCAGTAAAAAATTACACTGATCATGTTTGGATGTC
>JBCCIR010000078.1:0-24860 GCA_039028175.1 Verrucomicrobiota bacterium | reverse complement strand
CAGGCTTATGGCCAATTTCTCATATAACACGCGGCCAATTCATCATAAAAAGTGCCTTTTTTCCGCTATCAAAAGAGGCGACCGTTGGGATTGAATGGTTGCTCGCGTTTGTTGCGCCGGGGGGCTGATTTTGTGGCCCGTAGGCGAGGAATTGAGATTGGAAATACAGCCTAAAGAGTAAATGACAATGAGTGATGGCAGAGTACGGATTGGAATAGTTGGCTTGGGGTTTGGAGCAGAGTTTATTCCCATTTATCAACGCCATCCCAATTCCGAGATGGCCGCGATTTGCCGGCGAGATCGAGACGGGCTCGACAGATGTGGTGACGAGTATGGAGTCGAGACGCGCTATACGGACTACGACGAGTTGCTTGATGATCCGGAGATTGATGCGGTACACATTAATACACCGATCCCGGATCACGCCGAGCAGTCGATCAAAGCGCTCAAGGCAGGAAAGCATGTGGCGTGCACGGTACCGATGGCGACAAGCGTGGAGGAATGTCTCGAGATCATCGAGTTGGTGAATTCAACGGGTTTGAAGTACATGATGATGGAGACCGTGGTGTACAGTCGTGAATTCCTATATATGAATGAGTTATATAGAAATGGCGACTTAGGAAAGCTTCAATTTCTGCAGGCCAGCCATCAACAAGACATGGATGGTTGGCCAGGATACTGGCCGGGGCTTCCTCCCATGTACTATGCGACCCATTGCGTAGGGCCAGTGCTTGGATTGCCTCGCAAGGATGCGGAGTACGTGAGTTGTTTTCCGTCCGGAACGATTCGAGAGGAGATGCATGGGCACTACAATTCGCCGTTTGCGATCGAGACCACGCATATCAAGATGAGAGACTCCGACTTGAGTGCGAGAATCATTCGCTCATTATTTGATGTGGCTCGGCAATATCGGGAGAGTATCGATGTTTATGGCAACAAGCAATCGGTCGAATGGCCTTTGATCGAGGGCAAACCGTTGACGCTGCATACCGCTAAACTGCCGGAACCTGAGATGCCTTCCGAGGTAGATTGCCCCGACTACGGACATTTGTTGCCGGATGAGATTGCGCCGTTTACGACCGGCGGGGTGTATGGTGGTGAGGATGGGGGCGAGCACTTGAGTTTTACGCAGGGAGCGGGTCACGGCGGAAGCCACCCGCATCTGGCCCATGAATTTGTGTCAGCCCTGATCGAGGATCGTGATCCGTGGCCGAATGTGCGGCAATCGGCCAATTGGACTTGTACGGGCATATTGGCGCATGAATCTGCCTTAAAGGGCGGAGAGATCGTGCGTTTGCCCGCAGAGACTTTCAGTTGAGCATTAAGGGGTTAACGAGGTTGGGGATTTTTTTGGTTTCCTCTTAGCCTGACTCGATGTAAGGACTGGGATTGATTTGTCCGCCCGTCGGTTGCAGGATTGCGGACTTCCGTTCGTATGAAGCTATTTGGACCAGCTGCTCCCTCAGCGGTCATCGGAGCGGGCATAATTGCCTGTGCCGGTGGTGTGTCACCGCTGGACGCTCAAGTGGTATCGGTTGGCGAGGTGAGATCGATCGACGGCACGGGGAACCAAGGGGCGGATCTGGGCGCTGCGGGAACGGCATTTTCGAGAATTGCGGTTCCTGACTACGGAGATGCGATAAATACCCCATCTGGCGGCGATCGTCCGAATGCCCGCGTGGTAAGCAACGCATTGAGTCGCCAGGGGGGAGTCTCTATCCCGGATCCGCATGGGACGACCGACTGGGTTTGGCAGTGGGGGCAATTTCTTGATCATGACATCACGTTGGCAGGTAGTGGATCTGAGCCGTTTAACATCGCGGTGAACGATCCGACTGATCTTCTGCACAACGCGGGCTCGCCGGCGGACTCGATTCCGATGATGCGAACAGGTTTTGACAGCGCTTCAGGATTATCGTCTAGCAATCCTCGGCAGCAGATGAATCAGATCACCTCGTTTATCGATGGGTCCATGGTTTACGGGAGTGATGCCGTGCGAGCTGCGGCGCTGAGATCCGGAGTTGGGGGAGCGCTGACAATCGGTGGGGATGGGCTCATGATGCGGAATACGGGTGGCTTTGACAATGCGAATGATGCCCACATTCTCCCTGACGCGACTCTTTTTTTGGGGGGAGATGTTCGAGCAAATGAGCAGGTTGGTCTTACAGCGGTCCATACTTTGTTTGTTTGGGAGCACAATCGGGTCGCGGGGGAGTTTTTGGCAGCGAACCCACTTCTCGATCCGGTTTCCGATGACGAAGCGATATTTCAGCATGCGCGGCGGATCGTGTCGGGACAGATTCAGGCGATCACTTACAACGAGTTTTTGCCGGCGCTCATGGGTTCGACAGCGCCATCTTTATTGAGCGCGTCTTACGGGTCGGGGGTAGATCCGCGTATCAGTAACGAGTTTAGTATTCTCTATCGGTTGGGGCATACTCTTGTGTCCGGTGATACGCAAAAGGTGGACAACAACGGGGTATTGGTGGAGACGATCGGGTTGGACGGGAACTTCTTCAATTCGCCGACGATTCTTACGGACCCGGGCGATGTTGGTGAGGTGCTGAAGGGCTTGGCATCGCGGGTTGAACAAAGCCTGGATAGCATGATCGTTGAGGAGCTTCAGGATTTTCTATTCGGACCGTTTCCTGGTGCGGGCGGGCTGGATTTGGCGGCACTCAACATCCAGAGAGGGCGGGATCATGGCTTGCCCGGTTATAATGATCTACGCACGGCCTACGGACTCCTGCCAGTGGGCACGGTGGCCGACATCACGAGCGATCTGGATGTGCAGCTTGCGCTCGAGGCGATTTACGTGGATGGGATGGGCAACTTTGACCCAAATTTGATTGATCCTTGGCTCGGAGCGCTCGCAGAGGATGAAGTTGGCGGGTCGATGTTGGGGCCGCTTCTGACCGCAGCGATGTTGGATCAATTTGAGCGTCTCCGTGATGGGGATCGTTTTTTCTTTCTCTACGACACCGAAAATCTCACCGAAGCCGAGCGGGATATGATCGCAACCCGGTCCCTCGCCGAGGTAATCATGGACAACACGGGGATCACTAATTTGCAACCCAATGTTTTTCTCATTCCGGAGCCGTCGACCTTGGTGCTGCTCGGTGCGGCTCTCTTCGGGATTGCTCTTCGGCGACGCAGGTAGCGTCGGCTAATTATCCTCAACGGTTATAGTGATTGTCTTCGAAACAACCGGGGGATCGTGAGGGACGTGATTGAGGTCACCTAGAACAAGCTGAAGGGTATGTTTGCCGGGCTCCAGAGTGAGTTCCGTCTCGGTTTGGCCCGCACCGTAGTGGAGGTGATTGTCGTCGGCTGGCAACGGTAGGTTGTGGTCAGGTTCTCCTGGCGCATCGACCAAGAGATGATGATGACCGCTGTTGGGGAAGGCTATCCCGGCAGGTGCGATGCCCATGCCTTTTAGGCCAAATTGAACAGTGAAGGTCTTGGGGACGGTGTCCCCGTCTTTGGGGCTGATGATGTAGACCTCTGCTCCTTCTGGTGAAGGGTTTTTTGGAAAGCCTTCAGGAGGAGTTTCGTGTTTGTGCTCGTCTTGGGCGACGAGCCATCCGGCGACCAATGCGAGGATACCTATCGTGAGAAAAGCGGAGACGGTGGTTTTCGTAGTCATGGGGATACGCTAGCAAGGGGATAAGGGATTGTCGCGTCGATATTTTGTGATTTTGGTGGGTAAATTCTAGCTGGAGAGAAGTCTCTTGGAATCGGCCGACGAGAGAACTCGCCATTTACCTTCTGGCAGATTTGGAGCTGTTAGTCGACCGATGCGAATGCGCTCCAGGCGAACTACTCGGTAGCCCAAGGCGTCGAACATATGGCGAATCTGGCGTTTCAAGCCCTGCCTGAGGATGACTCGGCATCGGCGAGGGCTGACGATAACGATTGAGTAGGCCCGCGCAAATCCTTCCGGAGTTTTGACGCCTTTGAGCAGTCTGCCTTTGAGTTTCGGGTCGAAAGCCTTGTTCAAAGAGACGGTATATTCTTTCTCGATGGCGTGCTTAGGATGAGTGAGGGTCGCGGTCAGGTCTCCAGAATTTGTAAGCACCAAGAGACCTTGACTTTCGTTGTCCAGACGGCCGACGTGATGAAGGGTTTGCAAGTGAGGGGGGATGAGGTCGTAAACCGTAGGGCGGTGTTGCGGATCCGAGCGAGTGCAGATGTACCCGCGGGGTTTGTTTAGGAGGAGCACAATCTCAGACTCCGATTGAACAGGTTCGCCATCGACTGTGACTGTGTCTATCGCGGGCGTAATACGTGTGGCGAGATTGACGCACAAGGCGCCGTTTACGGAAACACGCTTTTCGCGCACGAGCTCTTCGCAGGAGCGTCTGGAACCCAAGCCGCAGGAGGCGAGGTAGCGGTTGAGGCGAAGGGTAGCCGAGTCTTTTGTGGACACAGCCATTGCGAGTGAAGGATTCTGCTACCAGACAGGCCGCCCTTATGGTGCCAATCGGAATTACTCTTCAGGCTTGGTTTTCGGCAATCCGATCGGACTGGAGCCTTCTTTCCACTCGGAGCGTTTCCGGAGCAACTTGATCCGTTCGAAGCGCTTGAGGACGCTTCGTTTGGCGCCGACGGACTTGGAACCTTTTAGACTAGGATGCTGGGACATGGTTCTGGGCGGAAAATAGACCGCGAATTTTGGGCGCCTGAAGGCGCGAAGAGCGGGAAAGTAGGGGAGGAATCGCCGCAATGCAACCGGAAAAGGGGCTTTCTCGAGCGGCCTGTACGGGCTTGCCGGCCTAGATCATGCCGAGTTTCATTTTGCCTTCCTCGGAAATCATGTCCTGCGTCCATGGGGGGTCCCAAACCAGCTCCACGGAAGCGTCGTCGACGCCGTCAATGGTGAGGATTTTTCCTTGAGCATCGGCCGCGATCGTCGGGCCCATCCCGCAACCGGGGGCGGTAAGCGTCATTTTTACATCGGCCCGCTTGCCTTGGGTGCCGTCGGCGTCCACGACGCGACAGTCATAGACCAAGCCTAGGTCGACGATATTGACGGGAATCTCGGGGTCATAAACGGTTTTCAGCTGCTCCCAGACAGCGCCCTCGAGATCGCCTTCAGCCGCTTTAGCGGCGGCGGCATCCTCGGTCTTTTCTTCCTGAATGCCCAAGGCATCGGAATCCTTGCTTGTAATACGGGCGAGCCCTTGTTCGGTGGCGACGGTATACGTTCCACCCAGCGACTGGGTAATCATCACCTTTGTCCCAGCCGGCAGCGGAACTTCGTCCCCGCTGGGAATTTGGATGGCGGTGACTTCGCGTGTGAGTTCAATTTCCTGATTCATATGAAAGGGGAGGGTTTGTGGGGATCAATCGAGTTTTGTGATTTTGATTTTGCCGCCGGAAACCGGCTGGAATTGCTGGACTAGTCCCGGCGTTTGCTCAGATTCTGGCGGCGGGATTTTGTCCTGATCTTCTGCGAGTGCCTCCTTTAGGGCCCCCTCGACCATCTGGCCACAGTGAATCTTCATGGGCGGCAGAGGACCAATGGGTTGCGATAGTTCTTCCGCTGAGAGATTTCTGGCTTCCTCAATCGTTTTTCCTTTGAGCAGCTCGGTCGCCATGCTGGCTACCGCAATGGCGGTCTGGCATCCGAACGATTGGAACGATGCTTTGTCGATTATTTTTTGACCCTCTTTCTCGGAGAACTTTAGCCACATTCGCACCATATCTCCACAATCGGCGCTGCCAACAGTGCCGACGGAGTCTGCATCGCTCATTTCTCCCATGTTTTGGGGATTCTGGATGGCGTCGTTAATCTTTTCTTGGAAAGGGTCAGGCATGGGAAAGTACTTAGTCTTCGAACTCGATTTTGTATCGTGTCAGCGAAGGATCGATTTTGGCGGCGTATTGGTCGATGCCTCCTTCGAGGCATTTCACATTTGAGAATCCGTGTCCAATCAGATACGTGGCGGCATCAAGCGTCCGTGAGCCGCTGTGATCGTAAATCACGATAGGTGATTCCTTTGGCCATTCGGCAAATATCTGATTCAGCAGATCCTGACTGAAGATGTGGGCATTTTCGAGGTGAACAGCGTCATATTCTTCCCGGGTGCGGATATCGACGAGGCGGGGGGGATTCGGGCCCGCTAGGAGGTCTTTCAATTCGACGGGAGCAATTAGAATTCGCTGGTCACCCTCGTGACTTTCGACGATATGGGCGATGACCTCCTCAACGGGTAGATTATCGTTCCTTTCGCAAATTTGGGCGATCGTTTCGGAGGGCTGGAAGCCGCAACTTTGACAACCGCCAATGTGGTAGCGAGCGAAAAGCGCGCGTTGGGCTCCTGGAAAAGCTAAGAGCACGTCCCGCATGGTGGAGTCAGGTGTCAGGGTATCAGTGGTTGTCGAGGGGGCCATAAGTGATCGGTGAGCGTTAATGCTGCTGGAAGCTGCCACAATTTAGGCTGACCGAGAACGGAGTCAATGGTTTGGAAGTTCCGCTCGCGCGGGTCTAGGGATGGGATTACACTAGCGGCTTTCCCAAGCGGGGGCACACTGATGAGAATTTGGCGAAAAATGCGGCTGCTGGGCCGCCCCATGCGCCGCGGAGATGGGCCGCGGGTGTATTTGTTGCCGAATCTGATGACCGCTGGGAATCTTTTTTGCGGATTCCTGGCAGTGGTAAGAATTTTTGAGGGAATGAGGTGGGATGATGCGATCGCAGGTCATGTATACTACTATCAAGCAATCGCATTGATATTGGGTGCTTGCGTTTTCGATCTTTTGGATGGGTTGTTTGCCCGACGTTCGGGACAGGAATCTTCATTCGGCCGGGAGTTTGATTCGCTGGCAGATATTGTGTCGTTCGGCATCGCGCCGGCACTTCTTGTAATGGACATTGTGCTGGAGGATTTTTCGGGGCGGTTGGGTTGGTTTGTGGCATTCATCTACCTGCTGTGCGGGGGGATGCGATTGGCTCGATTCAACGTGATGTCGATCGAGAATCCGCGAAACGGAGCAAGCCGAGACTTTCGGGGCGTTCCTATCCCAGCTGCGGCGGGTGTCATTGCATCACTGACACTTCTTTTGTTGTGGTTGAACGAGCACGATGGAGAGGTGGAGCTGGGATACTGGCGATATGTATTGGTAGCGCTCATGCTCTTACTCTCTGTCTTGATGCTCAGCGACATTCGGTATCCCAGTTTCAAGGGGATTCATTTTAGCACAAAGCGCACAATCCCGATGACATTCTTGGTGTTCATCGTCTTGCTGCTAACAATATTGTACTGGCAGTGGATGCCGGCCGTACTATTTGGCCTCTATTTGAGCTATGGACTTATTCGGCCTTGGGTTTCCCGCAAGTGGCGCCGTGAGATTGAGCAGGAGGAGGTGGAGGCAATGCGCGAGGGGACGGATAAGAATGCGAGTGCTGGAGACTAGAAAGACGCCTGCCGGAATTCTTTTTAGCGGGCGGCCCTTGCTCCTGAGGCAGTTTATTCTTTAGGGTTTGGTATCTCATGACGGATTTTCATCAGCCGAGGCTTGTCAGCACGATTCACCAACTTACCGATCCGGATATAGATGAGCGGGAGAAACTGCTAAAGAAGTGCGCTGCCCGGCGCCCGATCTCGTTAATTCTGCCTGCGCTGTATTCAGAGGTTCGGTCCCCCGCGCTCCCTCTGATTCTTAGCGAATTGAGCAAAGTCGACTACCTCCACGAAGTCGTATTCAGCATGAATCGAATGTCCGCCACTGAATTTAGTCATGCGAAGAGTTTTATCAAAGACCACCTCGGGTCGAAGCAGGCGTATTCAATCATATGGAATGATGGCGAGCGAGTTTCGGCGCTATATGATCAATTGGCAAAAGCTGAGCTGACAAGTTATGTGCCGGGCAAAGGATACAATGTTTGGATGGCCTACGGGTATCTGCTGGCGAAGGGAGAGACGCGAGTGGTAGCGACACATGACAGCGATATTTTGTCCTATCATCGGGATATGCTGTGGCGATTGTGTTTGCCCACAACTCACCCAAATATGGGCTTTGAATATTGTAAGAGCTACTATGGGCGTGTTTCGGATCGGATGTATGGGCGAGCAACCCGGCTCTTCGTTATCCCGCTTTTGAGAGCTCTGACGAAGGTGATCGGTGATCATCCTCTGTTGGAATACTTGGAGAATTTTCGTTATCCGCTTTCGGGCGAATTTTCATGCTCTGCGGAACTGGCAAAGGTATTGATGATTCCGGGCGATTGGGGACTTGAGGTGGGGATGTTGTGCGAGGTTTATCGGAACATTACGACCCGGCGAATTTGCCAGGTTGATTTGGGGATGAATTTTGAACACAAGCATCAACACTTGGGGGCGGATGACGTCGGGACGGATCCGGACGTGCGCCCTAGCAAGGGCTTGATGAAGATGGCGCATGACATTGCTTTAACTCTGCTCGCTGCCCTTAGTGCGGACGGAGTTGTATTAGGGAGATCGGATTTGAAGACTATTCGACTCACGTATATTCGAACTGCTAAGGACTTGATTTCCCGTTACCGGGATGACGCCATTCTGAACGCACTGAGCTATCATCGACACGAGGAGGCTGCGGCAGTGGAGGCGTTTTCTCTAGCCTTGGATTCGGCGGCGCACGAGTATGTGTCGGAAAAGTATCAGCCTCCCGAGATACCGAGCTGGAATCGGGTAAATTCCGCTTTGCCGAATCTCGGCGACGAGTTGCTGCGGGGTGTGCTTGCAGACATGGAGGAGTAGATAGGCGAGAATAGGCGAGAATCGGGATATCGTTGCAAATTCCCCTGATTTGATTAACTTATCTTAAGTAAGTTGGTGCTGCCTCATTTCTGGTGATGAATAGAGCGACGATTTTTGGGGCCATTTTGGCTGTTGGCGGGATGGCAGTTTGCGGTTGTGCTGCCGACAACGAGGAATTCGCAAGTGGTATAGGCGGGCACGGTTTGCCTGAAAGCGGAGGGGCTGCCATAGTAGGGGGCGTAGAGCGCCAAGATAAAGCGGGAAGGCGAGTCTTACTCCCTCTTCCTCCGGAGTTAAGAGGTCGAATTAGCATTTCCAATGAGCAAAGGGAGGGGCGCCGTTGGGCATTTGGACGCAGGGAAGTCGAGAGCGGGGGGCGCAGGGAGGAGTCGCAACGCCCCCTCGTTTTGGACTCGCGCGAGCCCGTAGAGCGGAAGACTATCGCAACATTGGGTGGAGGAACACCTGTTTCGCGAAATGCCTTGTTTCCGCGAGATGAGCGTGCCGAGCTTTCGGATTCGATCCAATTGGACGTGAGGAGCGCTGACGGGGGAGTATCGGCGAGATCGGGACAATTGGTGGCGGTGGAAGAAGACCTAGTGATTGGCGGTGGACGATCGGGAGCGCTCGATTTACTCAGGCCCCAAGAAAGCGCTCTTGAGATTGGGCAGCAGGCTCATTTTTACGGGGAGGTGTTGAGGACGAGGGACCGGAAATAGGGCGGCGGCGCGCATGCGCATATGTCGTCAGCCGCGAATCAAGCAAATCCAAACAACCCCGCCGACTGCAAGAAAGGCGCCGGCTACTCCTTGAAATGTCGGACGATCGTTCTCCGCGATCCAAGACATAGGCATCACTAGGATGGGTGATGTTGCCACGATGGCGAGCACGAGAGCGCTTGGAGTATCTTGGAGGGCCCATTGGAAGCAACTGACACCGATGACCGGCCCCATTAGCGTTGCGCCCAGTAGCCAGTGTGCCTTTTGAAGATTGGAGGCACTTGAGGTTTGGAGACGGTGACGACTAAGACGGCGCCTCAGGATGACTACCAGAAAGGCAATTGCCGATACGCCAATTCCACCGAGTACGCGCTGAAAGGCAGCACTAATACCGTTCGTATCGATGGAGGCGGCCAAGGCAACGTGCTCGGCGTTGCGACTAATGACAGCTCCAACTCCTTGACCGAATCCCGCGACCACACCAAATAGTATACCGACGGCAAAGCCAACCGACCGTGCGAGGTTTGGATTTCCTTGCGGGCGCAGTGCGAGACAAACACCGACCAGCACGATCACGGATGCGCCGGCCTCCTGAAGGGTGATCGTGGTATTCAGCCATAAGAACTCGACCGCGGCGCCCCATACTGGCGCCAGGCAAAAAGTAATGAGAATTGTGAGGCGAGATCCGATTCTTGGATAGGCGAGATAGAGGGCGACATCGCCAATCCCAAAGCCGATCAAGCCACTAATGAAGAACCAGACAAATGCTGTGGGAGATAGGGTCGGGTGATAGAATATGAGGGTAATTCCTCCGAGAAAGATCGCCGCCAGGACCAAACGGTAGAAATTTCCAGGTATACTTCCAAAACAGATGGCTGTCTTTCGCCCGTAGATGGCAGAGGATGCAAAGAGGAAGGCGGTCAGGAGTGATGCAAACATGGGTTCCGAAAACGGTGGCTTACGAGAGGCAATCCGGTGGTCAGGATAGAGGATTTGGTGTTGTGAGAAGGTTCTGGACGGCGTGGGGAACGGGCTTAATGTTGCGAGATTCGGAATTATGAGCACGGAAGTCAAAGCCACGTTGCAGGGGTGTGGGGAGCAGGGGGCGGACAAGCGGTTTGTCTGGGCCAATGGCTCGATAGTGATTGACCGTGACGTTGTTGTCTCGCCGTTTGATCACGGTCTACTGACGGGGGATGGAGTATTTGAGACGCTTGGAGCCTATGATGGGCGAGTTTTCGCGATGAGTAGGCACTATGCGCGCTTATTGCGCTCCGCCGGAGGCCTAGGTCTCGAGGTGCCTGCCCGCGAGGTGCTCGAGAGCGGCTGTCACGAAGTGGTGGCCAGCAATAATCTTTCGAAAGCGCGAGTCCGCATTACGATAACAGGGGGCGAGGCGCCTTTGGGCTCGGAAAAAGGGAAAGCCGGGCCCACCGTTCTAATTGCCGCCGCTGAAGCGCCACGGTGGCCACGAACCGGCAAGGTAATTTCCGTTCCCTATACTCGGAACGAAAAAGGCGCCCTGGTGGGCATGAAATCGACGTCATACGGGGAGAATGTGATTGCCCTCTCCTACGCGAAAGAGCGAGGGGGTGATGAAGCGATCTTTGGAAATACACGCGGGGAGCTCTGCGAAGGAACGGGCTCAAATATCTTCTTGGTAAATGGAAGAGAAGTTCTCACTCCGCCTTTGGATTCCGGGTGCTTGGCGGGAATTACCCGTGAATTGGTGTTGGATATTTGCGAGCGGGAAGGGATCGACGTGTCACAGGGGCCAATCCCCATGACAGCCCTCGATGAAGCTCAGGAGGCTTTTTTGACCTCGAGCACCAGGGAAGTGCAGGGGATAGGAGCGATCGACGGTAGGGAACTTCGGAATCCGCCCGGAGAGATTACAGAGCGATTGGCCGGATTGTTTTCGAAGATGATCGAAAACGATATTGACCCCTGATTTTGCTGGCGACTTACCGAAAAGGGACTGGGTCAATCGATGTGCGGGATATTTGGATTTAGCGGATTTGAAGAAGAGAGGCTTTTGGAGCGTATGGCCGAAGCCATGGTGCATCGCGGGCCTGATGGTGAAGGTTATTTTCGGGCTGCGGGCTTTCAAATGGGGATGCGCCGATTAAGCATCATCGATTTGGAAGGAGGTGTTCAACCGATTTACAATGAGGATCGATCGATAGCGGTTTGCTACAACGGAGAGATATACAACTATATCGAATTACGTGACGAGCTCATCAAGCGGGGGCACGAGTTCCGGACCCAATCGGATACGGAGGTGGTAGTTCATGCCTATGAGGAGTGGGGGCTGGATTGTTTGGAGCGCTTCAACGGAATGTTTGCATTTGCGCTCTACGACGAGCCGCGAGAGCGAGTATTTCTAGCACGAGATCGTTGCGGGCAGAAGCCTCTGTATTGGTGGAATCGGAACGGGCGATTTGTATTCGCATCGGAAATCAAATCGATACTCAAAAGTGCTTGTGTAAGCGCGGAATGCAATGTTGGTGCGATCGATGCGTACTTGGGACTGCGGAACGTTCCTGAGCCGGCGACGATGTTTAAGGACATCTACACCCTTCCAGCAGCGCATTTCATGCTAATTGAGAAGGGCGCGGTACGCGAACCGCAGCGCTACTGGGATATCAAGCTCAGCGATGGTGGGGGATATCGGAACGATGACGAATACTTGGAGGAGCTAGAAGCAGAGTTCCATAAGGCGGTCAGCATCGCCATGCGGAGCGATGTGCCGGTTGGAGCCTATTTGAGCGCGGGGGTGGATTCGAGTCTTATCGTTGCCGAGATGGCCAAATTGAGTAATCGAGTAAATACATTCTCGATAGGATTTGATTCACCGATTGACGAGACGAAGGATGCCGCGGAGACCGCGAACTTACTTGGGACGAAGCATCACGAAATTCAGTGTCGCCCTCAAGATTTTGAACTATTGCCGAAGATCGTCTACCACATGGATCGGCCGGTCGGTGATGCTTTGATTATCGCGTTTTACCGATTAGCAGAAGAGACGAGTCGGGATTTGAAGGTGGTGCTTAGCGGTGAGGGCGCTGACGAGATGTACGGTGGGTATTCGTTTCACAAAGTGATTCAGCTAGTAGAGAAGTATTCTCGGATGGTCCCGGGAATCCTCCACCAAGGACTAGCTATGCCGGCCTTGCAGGCGCTGCCTGTGGGAGCATTGAACAAATTCTTCGAGTTTCCTGCATATTTAGGAACACGCGGCAAGGCACGTTTGCTTGACTTCTTAGGCAACTATTCCACGCGTGATCTGGCGACCAATGTCGTCGCGCTTCGAACCCTCTGGGATTTGAATGAGAGGGGTTCTCTGTATTCAGAGAGGTTCAAGAGCAACGCCTGTCAGGACTGGATTCCTCGTGTAAGAGACAGTGGAGGTCCGTTTTTTGACCGGATGCTTAAACTTCAGTACGACGAATGGCTTCAGGACTGGGCGTTGATTCGACAGGATAAGAATACAATGGCCCATTCACTTGAGATACGATTGCCGTTTTTGGATCATAATCTGATCGAACAGGCCTTTCGGATGCCGCCGCGACTGAAGGCCCTTGGGTTTAAAGATAAGATTGTTGAGCGGAGGCTGGCTCAAAAAGTGTTGCCCAGCGAAGTCACCAACCGGGCCAAGAATCCTTTTTTCATGCCGATGGAGTACTTTTTTGAGCATCCGCAAGTCGGCGAATTAATCAAAATGACCTTGAACGAGGCGCAGGTTCGTCGACGCGGGTACTTTGATCCCAAGAGGATCGCCTGGTTGCTTGAGAAGATGGAGACCCGGGAATTTGTTTACTTGAAGCAGGTGATGTCGCTGGTCATCCTTGAGCTTTGGCATCTGATATTCATCGATAAGCAAAAGTTGTGGTAATTGGTGCCGAATCGTGCATTTTTGGGCCGCCGGGCGGAAAGAACCGTCATTACAAGGCATGTTTGAAGCGTTAAAACAGCGAGAAGCCGAGGGTAATCCCATTCGCGTAGGGCTCATCGGAGCCGGTGCAATGGGGATTGGAATTGCATGGCAAGTTGCGCGGACGCCTGGGATGGAGCTGATTTTCATTGGAGACCTCAAGCGCGAAGCCTCTGAGAAGGCCGTCAAGGCTGCTGGCGGGATTGTTAAGGAAGTGACGGACTTTCACGATGCGAGCCGTCGTGAAGGAGAGATACTTGTTACGGACGATGCCAATCGATTGATGATGGCCGACAACGATCTGGGATTGGATGTGCTTGTGGAGAGCAGCAATACGATTGGAGCCGCTGCGAGGTATTGCCTTACCGCCATCGAGCGGAAGGCCCACGTGGTACTGATGAACGCCGAAGTTGATTTGGCGCTGGGGCCCTATCTGCACGAGGTAGCGGCGAAGCAAGAAGTGGTGGTCACCAGTGATGCCGGAGATCAGCATGGGGTGTTGGCCCGCATGATCGATGAGATCGACATGTGGGGTTTTGATCTCGTCCAAGCGGGAAACATCAAGGGCTTTCTGGACCGCCATCAGACTGCGGCTGGGCTTGTGGAGGAAGCGGCCAAGCGGAATCTTGATCCGGTCCAGTGTTGTGCATACACCGATGGCACCAAACTAAATATCGAAATGGCATTGCTCAGCAACGGCCGAAATTTGCCGCCTTTCGTTGATGGAATGGAGGGTCCATCCGCAAAGCGGGTCGAGGATGTATTGGGGTTGTTCGATTTTGATGCGTACGGCGATGTGGGTCGGGTTGATTACATTTTGGGAGCAGAGCCAGGGGGAGGCGTGTACGTGGTCGGGCGATGTGACGACGAAACGCAGGTGCCTTATCTCAATTACTACAAGCTGGCTGGGCAAGGTGCATATTGGTTGTTTTACCGGCCCTACCACCTTTGCCATTTAGAGACGACGCGAGCGATTGCATTGGCTGTCTTATATGGGCAATCTGTACTTACTCCTAAATATGGCAGGGTCGCGGATGTTTATGCGTATGCGAAATCAGATATTGAGGCGGGGCGAGAGGTTAGACACGGTATAGGAGGCGATGAATTTTACGGCCTAATCAGGCCCGTCCCAGAGGCGGAATTGGACAAGGGAGTTCCTATTGCCTTACTTGAGGGAGAGAGGGAGATGCGCCCCAAGTTGCTGAGGGGTGTTGCCAAGGATCAGGCAATTTCCAGCGACGATATCGAGATCCCAGATACCTATTTGGCTCGTCTGTTCCAGGAGCAAAAAGAGCTTCTCGGGAAGTAATTCACCATATGCTGGGAAGAAGGTATGGGAACAGATGAAGACACAGTACCCAAGGTAGTAATTCTCGGTGGAGGACCATGCGGTTTATACGCGGCACGTGTATTGGCGAAGGAAGGGCTCCGTGTAACGGTAGTAGAGAAAGAGGATATCCCAGGCGGTTTGGCGACGAGTCACAATAGGGGAGGGAATTTCTATGATTTAGGGGTCCATATGCTTCATGAATTCGATCAAGAGATTTTCGAAGACATAAAGGAGCTGATGGGCGGCGAGCGAATTGAAGTTCAACTCGATGCCAAAATTCGATGGGCGGGTTCATTTTACCGTTATCCCTTGCAATTTGCGGATATGATTCGAGGGATTCCTCCGCTTGAACTTGCGCAAATGGTTGGCGGACTCTTTCTCGCTCAGATACGTGAGAAGGTCTCACCTTGGGATCCTGCGAACGCGGAAGAGGCGCTCATTCAATTGTACGGAAATCCCCTTTATCGCTTCTTCTTCAAGGACTTTACGGAGCGATATTGGGGCATTCCTCCGCACGAGCTCTCGGCGACTTTCATCAAGAGCAAGATGCCTCGATTGTCTGCGGTCGACGTATTTAAGAAAATACTGAGCAAATTGGGAGTGAAGGAGAAGGCGGGGCGGGCAGTGGAGAGCGCGCTGTTGGAAGAAACCCTTCACTATTCCCGAACCGGAGCCGAAACAATGCCGAGACGGATTGCTGCGGAAGTCGAGCGGATTGGGGGGAGGGTACTGTTGAATTGTTCGGTATCTGAGCTTCATGTTGAGAATGGACGCGTGGGCTCTGTAACGTTTGCTTGCAGCAAGACTGGTAAGATAGAGCGTATCGATTGCGACTATTGTATTTCCACGATACCCGTGCCTAAGCTTGTTGAGAGTGCTCGACCGAGGCCGCCGAAAGAAGTCCAAGATTCTTGCGACGAATTGAGATACAAGCCGATTGCCGTTTACGGATTACTTGTAAAAAAGGAAAAGGCCATTGATGGGTTGTATATCTATTATCGCGAAAGGATTTTTCACAGAGTTGGCGAGCCCAAGAATGCCGGACTTACGGTCAATCCGCCTGATCA
This sequence comes from Verrucomicrobiota bacterium, assembly GCA_039028175.1. GTDB lineage: Bacteria > Verrucomicrobiota > Verrucomicrobiia > Verrucomicrobiales > DEV007 > JBCDBW01. Next base: position 9,069 of record JBCCIR010000078.1, on the reverse strand, counting down.
TACTGTCCTGATTGTGGAGACCACCTGCGAGATAGATGATGGCAAATGGCGAGGTGATGATGGAGTATTTGAGCGAATCGTAAGCGATTTGGAAGCAGAGAGGATTTGCCGCCGAGAGGATATAGTTGAAAAGCACCTGTTGCGAGCCGCTACGGGCTATCCTGTATTTGCTTTGGGATTCGAACCTCACCTAAAGCGGGTGCAGCGCTATATTGATGGGGTCGACAACCTCTTTTCGACTGGGCGTCAGGGAGGCTTTTGCTATCCGAACATGCATTCGGCGATGCGAATGGGAGCGAATGCGGCTGGACGGGCCTTGGATTTGCTTAAACAAAAGAACAGGCAAGGAACCGAGTAAGAATCTTCGCTGCGCTGCTGCATCCTGTGCGGGAATACGGTTACCAGCTCCAAGGGACCGACCCTGCTACCCGCCTTGAAACGTCACGGTTGAGTGAGCCTTGTTGTCAGATGGATTCCTATCGATGACAGACGATGTGACCGATGACTCTATCTCTATGGAGCCCTCCAACCGAGCTCTCGCGGTGTCAATCGGCACCTGCTTCACAGTGGTCTCGCCTGATTTCAGCAACGGAATGTTAAATACGCGGGAAGAGCCGCTCGAGTTAACATTTAGTTTCACATTGTATAGGGTTTCCGTTCCGCGATTTTCAACCACAATATCGACCAGCTTGTGCGAGTCAGAAGCTGTCACTTGGGTATTTGGGATCGTTTGGCTCGCAATTGCGACATCGTAAATGCCCGGTGTATTTCTTTCGAAGATTCTCGCAACGTTTAGGTTGCCGGATCCGTGAACGAGATCATCTCCGGGCGGGCCTGCCTCGTCTGAATACGCAAGCAAGACCTCTGTAGCTTTCCCATATGAGAAATCGGGATTCTGTGAGTATATGGCTGCCAAAGTTCCCGTAACTAGCGGAGTGCTGGCAGAGGTGCCCGAGAACTGAATAGCGTTGTCTCCGGGCCAAGCCGACGGCACACCTACTCCAGGTGCTGCGATATTTATACCATCTCCTCTATTTGAGAAGAAAACGATCTGTCCAGTAGAGTCTATTGCTCCAACACCGAGCACTCCCTCATACGCGGCGGGGTAAGAGACGCGATTGAGCCCCTCGTTTCCTGCCGCCGCAACAATGATCACGTCATTTCGAATTGCCATCTCGACTGCCTCCCTAACGAGGCGGCTATCTCCTTGCGATCCCAAGCTAATATTAATGATCTGGGCACCCGAATCCACTGCATCGAAAATTGCTTGGGCCATCGTAAAGCTATCACTGAACCCTTCGGCATTTGTAATCGGATAACTCAAGAGGGAGGCGGCCGGGGCGATTCCGGGCGCGCCAGGATGATTTCCGGCAATGAGAGATGCCACGGCTGTTCCGTGGCCAAAGTCATCCCCCGCGGGGGAGAGAATGTCCAAGTCCGACGTACTTATTTGCCCGGGACGAAAAGTGATATGTGAGTCGATGCCCGTATCCAGCACTGCAACAAGCACTCCGTTTCCCCACGCTTGATTGCCGGAGACACCAAGCCAGTTCAAAGCGCCGTTTAGGAACGGAACCATCGTTCGTCTCGAAACTTCGTCGGCAGCTTCTGGAACTTGTGGGACCACGACGGCGAAGTTTGGAGCTAGCTCAAAGGAATCAGGATCAATGCCTTCAAGGCTGGTAAGAAGATCAGACGGTTGATCAAATCCGATCCGAATCGTTCGCAGTCGAGGGATCGAGCCAAGGATATCTATCCCGAGCGCCTGCGCTGTACTCAGAAACGATTGGAAGGCATCATCTGAGCTGAATCGTAAAATCGCCTCGCCGCTGAGCGCGTGATCCTCATCGAGAGCAGCCATCAAGCTCTCCAATTTAGCTGATTCGGACTCTGAAAGGGCTTGGTCTTTGGATGCATCCCGGTAAGGGATGAATTTTGGCATTTCCGGGTGGCGAGCGTGGTCTGCGGGAGGCGGCTCAATGGTCTTTAAACCATTCCGAGGCTCGTCCACACTTAGTCTACTCTGAATCAGGAAAAGAATAACCAACACGGCGCACATTGTGATCAATGCGGCAATAGCTGCGAGATACTTACCTTTCATGAAGTAGAGGGATGGCAGGTGAAGCTAGCATGAAAATTTGACGGGGGAAAGTCGGTACTGGCGAATAGACCGCCTTGCGAACGGAGACTGCAGATTAATGAAAGAACCGGGTTCAATTCGAAGATTAAACCACTTCGGTTTGTCGAAGTTTCGGGGCCGCTCCCGCGAGAGTTCATATTTGAGCGTTCTTGTTCTCGCGTCATTTGATCCTTTCACGAATTGAACAAACGCTCTTAGATTAAATGGTGCAGCGCTCCGTAGTGATCAATGTGGTTGGTTTGTGTTCGCGTCTTATCGAGAGAGCGACTATGCCGCAGATTGCGACATTTTTGGAGCGAAACAAGAGGGCTTTTATTGAACCTGTATTGCCAGCCGTAACCTGCACCGCTCAAGCGACTTATCTCACCGGTGCTGTCCCTAGAGAGCATGGCATCGTCGGAAACGGATGGTATGATCGGGAGTATTCGGAGCACCGATTCTGGAAACAGTCCAATCATCTCGTGCGGGGGCAGAAGCTTTGGGAGCAACTTCGCCAGATAGACTCCGATTTTACCTGCGCAAAGGTTTTTTGGTGGTATAACATGTATTCAACGGCGGATTTCTCGATCACTCCGCGTCCGCTCTATCCCGTTGACGGTGGCAAAGTTTTTGATGTGCACACACACCCGATGGGGGACCGCGAGCGGATCAAAAAATCGCTCGGCGATTTTCCCTTCCCCCAATTCTGGGGACCGGGGGCTGGGATCGAATCGACGCGATGGATAGCCAAGGCTGCAAAGTGGTTTGAAGAAAAGTATTGGCCAAGTTTGTCGCTAGTTTATCTCCCACATTTGGACTACGACTTGCAACGGTTTGGGCCGAACAATCCCCGAATTGGGCAGGCGTTGCATGATATTGACAAAGTTGTAGGTGACTTGATTCGATTTTTTGAGAAGAGATCGATTAAAGTTGTCTTGCTTTCAGAATATGGCATCACCGAGGTAGATCGCCCGGTGCACTTAAATCGGATTTTCCGTGAGAAGGGGTGGATCCAGATCAAGGACGAGATGGGGCGAGAAGCGATCGATCTTGGAGGAAGTCGGGCCTTCGCGATCGCAGATCACCAAGTAGCTCACATTTACCTAAATGATCTTTCTATATACAATGAAGTCCAAGCAGTTCTGGAAGGGACGGAAGGGGTGGGAGAAGTGCTCGAAGATGTCTGGAAGAATTTTCATGCTCTGGATCATGACCGTGCTGGAGATTTAATTGCGGTTGCCGATGATAGGAGCTGGTTCACCTACTACTTTTGGACCGACGATGGTGTTGCGCCTGACTATGCCCGCTGCGTGGATATTCATCGAAAGTGCGGTTACGACCCTGTAGAACTGTTTGTAGATCCCAAAATACGACATCCGAAAGCTGCAATCGGAAGACGACTGTTGCAGAAATCACTGGGGTTCCGGACGGTAATGAACGTGGTGCCTCTAGACGCAGATCTCGTGCGCGGGTCCCATGGGAGGATTCCAGAAAGTCAGGAAGATTGGCCGATGCTTGTGGGGGATTTCAGCGATATCCCATCATCTGGGGTACTGGCGGCAACCGATGTCTATGGGCAACTTCTGTCTCATTGCAGCGCGGGGCACGGTTATGCAGGGCCGGCACTACTTTAGGGGCGCTCAATCCTTCTGCCCGTAATAAGCATCAGGCCCGTGCTTTCGCGAGTGATGTTTGCCCAGAATGTGGCTGGGGAGTGGAGATACCCCTGGATTGAGATTCAGTGTTCCGAGAGCCATCTTTGCGCAAACTTCCAATGCCACGCTATTCTTGACCGAATCGACGGCGTTCTTTCCCCAAGTGAAAGGTGCGTGATAGGCTTGCAGGATGGCAGGCGCTTCCAAAGGATTTAGCTGAAGCTCCTGAATGCGCTCAACAATTGCGTGTCCCGTGTTCTTCTCATATTGAGATGCGACTTCATCGGGAGAAAGGGCGCGGACCACGGGTACCGGGCCATAAAAGTGATCGGCATGAGTAGTTCCCAAGCAGGGAATCTCTTGCCCGGCTTGGGCGAACATCGTGGCATAGGTGCTATGGGTATGACAAATTCCACCAATATCCTCGAAGGCTTGGTAGAGAAGGAGATGGGTGGGGGTGTCAGATGACGGGTTTAGATTGCCTTCCACCGTAGTTCCATCCATGTCCAGAACTACCAAGTCGTCAATTTGGAGATCGGCATAGGGAATACCGCTCGGCTTGATGGCAAATAGGCCTTGTGCGCGATCGATGCCACTAACGTTGCCCCATGTCAATCTCACTAGCCCTTCAGACTCGAGCATCAAGTTTGCCTCAAATACTTGTTCTTTCAATTCGCGAAGGGACATATGGACAGCTGATTTTGTTAGGTACCGTCCTTCCGCTGGCGTTCGCGTATGGCAATGACGTCCTTCATTATGTGATCAAGCTTTCCGCTCCAGCCGGTCGTTCCGAAGGAGTCGTAAAGTTTTCGATACAGAACGTACAGCTCGGAGTAGACGGCTTGGTTTTCCGGATTCGGCTCGTAGGTTTTCGGCCGAACCTTGCATACCTTGGTCTGGAGTTGCGCCAAAGTGTCCGTACCAGCAGCGGTTGCTCCAAACAGGGCAGCGCCGAGGGCACAAGTTTGGTCGCTAGAGGCGACTTTCAATGGGCGACCAATGATATCAGCGTAGATTTGCATCAGGCTTTCGTTTTTCACAGAGAGACCGCCGGTGTTGACCACCTCGTTGATCTTCAATCCATACTCCTCCATACGCTCGATGATAGCGAGAGCACCGAAAGCGGTGGCTTCTATTAAAGCGCGATAAATCTCGTGCGCTTCGGTATGTAAAGTCTGCCCGAGAATAAGTCCGCTGAGACGGACATCAACCAAGATTGTTCGGTTGCCATTGTTCCAATCAAGGGCAAGAAGACCGGACTCGCCCGGCTTTAGTTTTGCGAGCTCAGTCTCCATGTTGATGAACTTTTCTTCCGCTGTCGCGCCATATGAGTCTGGCACAAGGTGATGAACGAACCACAGAAATATATCTCCAACCGCCGATTGCCCAGCCTCAATTCCGTACTCTCCTGGCAGAACGGATCCGTCGACGATCCCGCACAATCCAGGAATGTCGGCGAGCTCTTTGGAGTTTGGAAAAACGGTGATATCACAGGTGCTAGTCCCCAAAATTTTGACAAGCGTGCCCTCTTTGACCCCTGCGCCTACCGCACCCATATGCGCGTCGAATGCCCCTACGGCTACCGGCGTTCCTTCCTTCAGTCCCAGTCTGTCTGCCCATTCCGCTGACAGAGTCCCGGCTTGTTGATCGGCGGGGACAGCGGTCTCGTAGAGGCGGTCACGAAGATCCGCGAGAGCGGGATCGAGCGCAGAAAGAAATTCCTTGTCTGGAAGCCCTCCCCATTCTGCGCAATACATTGCCTTGTGGCCAGCCGAGCAAATTCCACGCTTCAGTTTGCTGGGATTACTATTGCCGGTTATGAGTCCGGGAATGTAGTCGCAATGCTCAACCCACGAATAGGCTGCCGAAAAGACATCAGGGGCGACATTTTTGCAGCGGAGGATTTTACTCCACCACCATTCCGATGAATAGATGCCACCGCACTTGGCTAAATAATGGGGGCGAGTGTTTTCAGCAACCTTTGTAATATTGGCGGCCTCTGCGTGACCGGTGTGATCTTTCCATAGCCACACCATTGCAGCTAGGTTGTCTTTAAACTCGGGCAAGAGGCCCAGCGGTGTCCCTTCGTGGTTTACCGGGATAACGGTACTTCCCGTCGTATCGATGCCAATACCAACGATGTTGGCGGGCTCAAAATCGGGCGAGATATTTCGTGCCTTTTCAATGGCTCCCTTCGTTGTCTCTACTAATCCGTCGATGTAGTCTTGGGGATTCTGGCGAGCAAGATTAGGATCTGCCGAATCCGTGAGGATGCCAAGCTCACCAGAAGGGTATGGAAAAACGATCGAACCAAGTTCGGTGCCGTCCTCGAGATCTACGATGAGGGAGCGGACGGAATTGGTTCCGTAGTCGAGACCCAGAGCGTATTTTTTCATTCAAAATTGGCGCTAGAGGAGAGGAACCAAATTGTCCTTACACCATTCGCCGTTCTGTTTAGTGACACCATCTGGATCGTCGATGGCGACTTCGGCTTCATCTTCGCAGATGATCCATCCCTCGTAATTGCGGGCCACAAGCCACTCCGTGATTCTGTGGAAATCGAGTTTGCCGGTGCCCATTTGCGCCCAAGGCTCTGGTCCGTTTCCCGAAAAATCCTTGTAATGGATGTGATTCACAAGGTGTTGCCACTTGTTGAGGGTCTCAATCACATCCATTCCACCACGGGCAATATGCCCCACGTCCGGCGTCCATCCCGTGACGGCTGGATCAAGAGAGCTGAGAACGATGTCGTAGTCTTCCTGAGTTCTTACAAGGGAATCGGGAGGGCTATTTGGGTGATACGAACATACGAGGCCTTCATCAGCGGCACGCTTTGAGACCGCATTTACGTTCCTAGCGACGTTTAATCGACGGCGCTGCAGGTCATTCGCACGACCGCTGGGCAGCGTTACCGTCCCTAACTTGGCTCCGGGAAAGTTTTTCAGATAGTCGATTGTAAAGTCGGCTGCCTCCTTTTCATTTGGCGCTTCTTCATCTCCGTCCCAAGAGCACACAAGAGCCAGACCAGCGAGCTCGACATTGTGCTCCTGGAGAACATCCTTCAAGCGGAGGGGGTCGCAAAAGTCGCCGAGCCAATATTTCCCGCATCCAAGCGCGCTTTCTGATATCTCCAGAACCATCGGCTCGATGCCCGCGAACCCAGCCTCCGCGGCAACCTTTACCATATGATCGAGTTTGTTGTCATAGCCTTTGCCGGTTCCTTGCATGAACCAAGTGTAGACTTCTGATCCGAATTTAATGCTCATAGAACTATTGGTTTTGTTGGGGATTGAATCTCAGTGCGCTAGAAGCCATTCGCGGACGCGAGGATTAAAGTCATCCATCACTTCCCAATGGAAAGCGTGACCGGCATCGTCGTAGAGGTGAAGCTCGCAGTTTGGAATACCCGCCGCAACTTCGTCGGCCATCCACTTGGGAGTGAAAATATCGTTCTTCCCGCCGATCACGAGACAAGGACATGAGATGTCGGCGAGTTTGTCGGAGGTATCGTGACTTACGCAAGCTGCAGCTTGGCTTTTCAGCGCCTCAAGTGACTGCGGGTTCTCGTCGTCTGCAGCATCCTTCCTCCCATCGAGAAGGCTCTGATAGGCATCATCGTTGTCCCAAAACGGCTTTGTGAAAATGAGCAGCTGAATCCATTCCATAAAGTCCTTGGGGCTAAGAGCTGCCTTGCAATCGGTCAGGTGCTTAAAGACGGATTTTGCATAATTGTCACATCTAGCCCAAGGGCACATTAGGACGGCACTTTTGACCTTGTCAGGGTGTCTCAAGGCGAGCTGTTGGGCTATAATACTTCCCATCGAAACTCCTACCACACGGGCCTGCTCGATGTTGAGAGCGTCAAGGAGCCCCGCGTAGTCGTCGGCAAACATTTCGCTGGAATAATCTCCCGGAGGCTTGTCAGTCTCTCCGACGCCTCGATTGTCCGGCATAATGCAACGAAAATGCTTGGACCAGTCTTCAGCATGAGCTTCCCAGACGGCCCCTGGGGCTGTTATGCCCATGATCATGATGAGAGGATCGCCAGAGCCTTGCTCCTCATAGGCCATCTTTATTCCGTTGGTTTCGACATGTGGCATAACAGAATCGGGGTGAGATTTGGTAAAATGGGGAAAGTCTGTCTATCTATTTTGGAGAGCAGGTCCAAGCTTTTCTTTGCGGGGAAGCTGGCGTATGAGTTCCGCTAACATGGGCCAGAAGAACGAATACCTACAGCGGTTCTTTCGCAACGGCAAGACCGTGATATTGCCGATCGATCATGGGATCGCGATTCCGGTGCCTGGATTAGAGCGTCCCGGCGAGCTCATTAGCGCAACGCGGGATGTGGTGGATGGCTATGTGGTGAATTATGGCCTAGCAAAGGCTTTTGGGGACGAATTGTCTGGTGCCGGAATCTGTTTTCGTAGTGACGTCTACAAGCCCGTTCATGGAGATAATGCCGATGAGGGGGCATACAGGGTCTACGGCGTCGAAGAAGCTCTTCAAGTCGGCGCGTCAGCAGTGATGAACATGCTCTATCTCCATCATCCCAATGAATCTGCAATCATTCGGGAATGCGCCGATTTGATCGCGGACTGCGCCGCAGCTGATTTGCCGGTGATACTTGAGGCTTTGCCGTATGGGATCGGGCGGCCGGAGGACTATTCGCTGGGAAACATCGGATTTACCATGCGGCTGGCCGCGGAATTGGGTGCGGATGTTGTGAAAACCGCCTATCCGACCGGAGCCTCCGTCGGGGAGTTTAAGGAGCTCATCGAGGGGTGCTTTGTACCGGTAATTGTCCTGGGAGGGGCGTCGATGGGTGATGATCGGGCGCTACTGACGATGGTTAAGAACGCGATGGATGCCGGGGCGAGCGGAATCGCCGTGGGTAGGAACGTGTGGCAGCATGACAATCCTGCCGGCATTACTAGGGCGCTCAATGGCATTGTGCATGGAGGAAAGAGTGTTGGTGAGGCCCTTGGCTGTTTGGATTAATATCGAGAGATTTAGGGATAGATTTTACGTAAACCATGAAAAGTCTGTGGAACGATACTGATGCGAGGAAGCACAAAGGAGACCTCGGGAAGCGGGTGTATACGTCCCGTCTTTTGGGGGCCAATCCTGAGTTGGTGCTACACGGGGGGGGTAATACGTCAGTCAAGACAACTTGCGAGGATTTCTTTGGTGAGGAGACGGAGGTGCTCTTTGTGAAAGGGAGCGGATGGGATCTTGCGACTTAAATCGTGGCACCTGTTACCGCTCCCTTGCAAGAATTGGTTGTCATTTGTTTTG
>JBCCIR010000077.1:0-25394 GCA_039028175.1 Verrucomicrobiota bacterium | reverse complement strand
TTTGCAAGGGATTTCCGCTTACTTTCAACGCCCGGATGTGATACTTTTTATTACCCGGTTCACGCCGCCCCCCCAGACGGCCCCCGGCCCATTCCCCCCCATTTCCAAAGCTGAGCCATCCCATCAATATGAAAAGCCCCGATTCGAACGTGTCTTCCACCGTCGACCAATGGGAAGAACGCATCCAAGAAGCGCGTGACCTCGCCAATACCGGGAACACCGTCGGCGCCGCCCAACGCATCATCGACGCTTCTTCCCCACCCGAAACTGAGGAACAACTCGCCGCCGCTTACGAACTCTGCGTCGGCGATAAACCCGCAGAACTGCGCGACCTCGCCGAATCCTTCGTCGAAACCCATTCCGAAAGCGCCACCGCTCACATGGTCTGCGCCCAACTCGCCTCCCATTGCGGCGATGCCGCAAGCGCCAACTCGCATTACCAAACCGCCATCTCACTGAACCCCGAATACCAAGACGAAGAACTCGAACATTGGCTCGCCGAAAACGCGGAAGAAACAACCGACTCAAGTGAAGCCCCGGATACCCCGGACATTCCGGCACCCGCCGGTGCCATCCCTCCTCCCAACGGTGCCATCCCTCCGCCCGCCGCCGCCATCCCCCCCCCGGCCGCTGCCGTCGATGCCCCCGCGTCCGAACCCGACGCCATCCCTGCTCCCAATCTCGCCGTCGATGCTGCGCCCGCGCCCGCGCCCGCACCGGATCCCGCCAGTAGCGATGGAGAAATCGCGCCCGTCACTCCCGTAAAACTTACCAAGTCACCCCCGCCCGCCCTCGAACGCCAAGAAGAAGACCATTCCGAGGAACTCCGTGAGCAAGCCCTCGCCGCCACCGGACTCGACACCGCCAGCCCCTTCGATCACCTCGAACTCGTGCGAACCGATGGCCCCCCGAAGGATACCAAGGAAAAAGCCTCCGCCATCGGCATCGCTGTCCTCGTCCACGCGCTCATCTTCTTCATCCTCACCCTCATCGTCGTCGCCGTCCCGCGCGCCAACCCACCCCAGATTCGCGCTGTCGCCGCTCCCAATTCCGACGTCCCACCCGATCCCACCAAGAAGGAAGTCCAAAAAATGGCGAAACCAAACCCCGCCAGCGCCAGCCGCGTCAACGTCATCAGCGTCAACAACACCTCCGCCGTCAATGTCCCCGTGGTGGTCGACCCCATCGACTCACTCGAACCCATCGGCGTTGGCGCCGACTTCGGAATGCAGATGTCCTTCGGCGCAGACGGTGCCGGCAACGTCTCTTTCTTCGGCTCACAGTCCGCCGCGCAAAAAGTGGTCTTCGTCGTCGATGCGTCCGCTTCCATGTCCTCCAAAGTGCAAGGCAGCAACATCGATAAGTTTGCTCTCATGCAGCAGGAACTCACCAAGTCCATCAAACAACTCCCCCCCGGAATCGACTACCAAGTCATCTTCTTCGCCGGCCCCTGCTGGTATGCCGGTGATGAGGTCTCTCGCGAAAAAGAAAACAAAGACGGAAACATGGGCCAGATGGTCGAGGCCGATAAAGAAGAATACTTTTGGTTCGAAGGGCCCTACCCCAAAGATCGCAGCCCCAACGGAGGCACCGCCCTCTACCACTTCGAAGAAGAAGACGAAGATAAACTCCCCAAAGCCGAATGGATCAGCTCTTCCAAAGCCAATATCCATAAAACCACCAAGCACATCGAAGAATGCCCGAAAATCTTCGGCACCGATTGGCGCTGGCCCCTCCGCATGGCCATGAACCTCGAACCCGATGTCATCTACTTCATGACCGACGGGGCCTTCGGACTGAGAGGTGAGGACGTCATCGGCGATCTGGTCGCATACAACCGCAGAAAAAGCCGCGCCAAAGTCAACACCATCTGCCTCATGGAGCTCAGAGCTTACGAAGAACTACAGGAACTCGCCGACGATACCAAAGGCGAGTTCACCCTCGTCCTCTTCGACGGCACCACCCTCCACGGCAAAGAGATCGATAAGTGGATAAAGGAGAATCCGGGGCTCGTCCAGTAACGACGGTCGCCGCACGAACGCCGCCGCTCTCAACACATTCAGGCGAACATTTCGCATCCTTCGCTTCGCCCGCCTCACCGCATGGAATACATCCGCTACAAACACGCCCGCTTCTCCGCCCGCTTCCCCGCCCACTACACCTACTCCCCATCCCACTACTGGATGGCGCCCGACCCCGATCAACCAGACCTCTGGAAAGTCGGTTTCACCAAGTTCGCCACCCGCATGCTCGGAGAACTCGTCGATGCCGAATTCTCCCTCGCCGAAGGCGATCCCGTCTCCCCCGGACAGGAAATCGGCTGGGTCGAAGGCTTTAAAGCCGCCAGCGATGTCCTCTGCGTCATGAATGGCTCCTTCGCCGGCCACAACCCCGCCCTCCAGGTCGACGCCTGTATCGTCCGCTCAGATCCCTATATCGAAGGCTGGCTCTACGCCATCAAGGGAACCCCCGAGGAACAATCCCTCGATGCCGAGGGTTACATCAAACGACTAGACGAGACCATTACCCGGATGCAAGCTCAGGAGGAGGAATCGTCCTGATCCCCCCTCATACCCTCATGAACCAAAAATCGCGCTACATCATGATCGGCGGTTTCCTCGGCGCCGGGAAAACCACTTCCATCCAGGCCTTCGCCGAACACCTCGATCAACAAGGCCTCAAAGTCGGGCTCATCACCAACGACCAAGGCGCCGGACTCGTCGACTCCGCCCTGGCCCGCTCACACCGCTTCCCCGTCCAGGAAATCTCCGGCGGGTGCTTCTGCTGCCGCTTCAACTCGCTCATGGACGCCGCCCGACAACTCACCGCCGACACCCGCCCCGATATCTTCCTCGCCGAACCCGTCGGTTCATGCACCGACCTCGTCGCCACCGTCAGCCTCCCCCTCCAGAAAATTTACGGAGAAGACTATCAAGTCGCCCCACTCTGCGTTCTCGTCGATCCCGTCCGCGCCCGCCGCGTCCTCGAACTGGAAGAAGGAAAACGCTTCTCCGATAACGTCCGCTATATCTACCTCAAACAACTCGAAGAAGCCGAACGCATCGTCATCAACAAAACCGATCTCGTCGACGACGCCCAACTCGACGAACTGATACAATCCCTCAACACACGCTTTCCCAATGCAAACGTCACGACCATGTCCGCCCGCAACGGCGATGGCCTGAACGACTGGTTCCAGACAATGCTCGAAGGCGAAATGAACGTGGCGCGATTCATGGAGGTCGATTACGACCAATACGCCGATGGCGAAGCGCTTCTCGGATGGCTCAATTGCTCGGTCGAACTCGAACACCCCGATGGACAGGACTTCGATGGCAATCAACTCCTCCTCGATCTCGCCACCACCCTCCGCGACAACATGAATAGCGAAGGGATCGAAATCGCCCACCTCAAAATGACCCTCAACCCCCTCGGCGATCCCCTCGAAGTCGCCGCGGCCAACCTCGTCCGCACCGATCAGGACCCCGAATTGTCCCACCACCTCGTCGACCCCATCGACTCGGGCCAACTCCTCCTGAATATGCGCTGCGAAGCTGATCCCGATCTTCTCGATAAAGCCACCCGCGAGGCCTTCACCAATATCTTCGCCGCCCGATACCAACTCGACTTTAAAGAAACCCATCGCGAACACTTCCGCCCCGCCCCCCCACAACCCACACACCGCCTCACCGCTCCGGAAACCGCCTGAAACCTGATCCCCGGCATTCACGTTCTTATTACCCGATACCAACGCGCATTTTCCTGACACCGCTCGCATGATTCTCCAACTCGCCGGCCGAATCCTCACGACCACCGACCATCGCCACCTCGCCAAGATGGCCTGGAATTTCGGATACAAAGGCATGCGCTCCGTCCAGCTCTTCAAGAAGAGACTCAAAGAAGGCGTCTATTTTCCTCCCTTCCTCTACATCTCCGTTCTCAATTCCTGCAACCTCCGCTGCCAGGGCTGCTGGGTCGATGTCGACAAACCCGAGACAAAAATCGAACTCGACGAACTCAATCGCCTCATCAATGACGCCAAAAGCCACGGGAACAGCTTCTTCGGCCTCCTCGGTGGCGAACCGTTCATGCACCCGGATCTCCTCGATCTCCTCGCCGAACACCAAGACTGCTTCTTCCAAATCTTTACCAACGGGCAACTCATCACCGAAAAAACCGCCCGCCGTTTGCGCCAACTCGGCAACGCGACGCCACTCATCAGCGTGGAAGGCACCGAGGTCGTTAGCGATGAACGCCGCGGCAAACCAAATGTCCTTTCCCGTACCCTCCGCGGCCTCGATAACTGCATCGAAAATAAACTCCTCACCGGCGTCGCCACCAGCCTCTGCCAAACGAATATCGACGACCTCCTCAACGAAAAATGGCTCCGCACCCTCATCGACCGCGGTGTCCACTACGCCTGGTATCACACCTACCGCCCCGTCGGCCCGAAAATCCACCCCGAACTCGCTCTCACCCCGGAACAAGCACGCCAAGTCCGGCAGTTCGTCGTCGATATGCGCGCGAAACTACCCCTCGGCCTCATCGACGCCTACTACGCCCACGATGGCCAGGCCCTCTGCCCCATGGCCACCGGCATCAGCCACCACATCTCCCCCAAAGGCGCCATCGAACCCTGCCCCATCATCCAGTTCGCCACCGAAAACATAAACGACGAACGAGGCGTCTACGAATCCATCACCCAGTCCGCCTTTCTCAAGGACTTTCGCGAGACCGCCGCGAACAACACCCGCGGCTGCATCGTGCTCGAACGCCCCGATCTCGTCGAGGAACTCGCCAAGAAACACGCCGCCGAAGATACCACCATCCGACAAACCGCCGTCGCCGAACTCCAATCCATGCAGCCCCGCGTCAGCCAATACCTCCCCGGCGAAGAAATACCCGAGAAACACTGGATGTATCGCCTCGCCAAAAAACACTTCTTCAACGATTTCGGAGCCTACGAAAACCTGACCGCCCCATCCGCCCCCTCTTCAGCCCCGGCACCCCCATCCACACCCGCCGAAACAACCATCGCTGCACCCTGACAGAATGCCGAAAATTCTCTACTGCCGATGCGCCTTCGCCCAAGCCGTCCCCGACGACGTGAAAAATGATGTGCTCAAAAATTTGTGCGCCTCAAATCTCCCCTTCGAAACGGTGTCCGACCTCTGCGAAATGTCCGCCCGGCAAGATCCACAACTCAAAGCCATCGCCGCAGCCGCCGAAAATGACACCGTGAAAATCGCCGCCTGCGAACCGCGCGCCGTGAAATGGCTCTTCCACGCCGCCAAGGCCCCTCTGCCCGACGATGAAAATGCCGTGGAAGTCCTCAACATGCGCGAGCAAAACGCCGACGACATTGCCGCCAAATTCAACGCCGGCGCCTGACCGAAATGCTGATCAAAACAGAGTCCCAACCCTTTCTCGTCCTCCTCTACGAAGGAGAGGGCGCCGGCTCCCTCGGCGATGAAACCCGCTTTGCCCTCACCTCGTCCCTGCTCGACCACGGCTACGCGGTCACCCGTACCTCATCCCAACCCGATCTCGCCCTGACACCCGATACCGAGCGCATCCTCGTCCTCGGCGACTTCAATGGCAATGCACCCGCATTGGAAGACAGCGACGGCAAAATCGATATTCAAACCCGGGATGTAAACGGCCTCGATACCACCCAGGTTCTCGAAACCGTCGACACCTTCCGAAATGACCGCCCACTCAATCAACCCGCCAGCGCCGTCGGCAATGGCGGCCCCGAGTCGCCTAACACAGCCAAAACTTGGAAGCCCTGGTTCCCTGTCATCGATTACGATCGCTGCACCAACTGCATGCAATGCCTCAGCTTCTGCCTCTTCGACGTCTACGGTGTCGACGACGACCAACGCATCCAGGTCCAGAACAACGATAACTGCAAAACCAATTGCCCCGCCTGCTCGCGCGTCTGCCCCGAAGTCGCCATCATGTTCCCGAAATACGGATCAGGCCCCATCAATGGCGGCCCGGTAAACGAATCCGACCTCAATCGGGAGAAAATGAAGGTCGATATCACGTCCCTCCTCGGTGGCGACATCTACTCCAGCCTCCGCGAACGCAGCGAAGCCGCAAAATCCCGCTTCTCCAAGGAACGCAGCCCCGATAAAGCCCTCAACGAGAGAAAGAAATGCCTCAATAAACTCCAACAGGACGGCATCATCCCCCCGGAAGTGCTCGCCGAACTCGACCTCTCCGAACTCCCCTCACCCGAAGAAATCATGCGAAAAGCCGAGGCCGCCGCCGCCGCCGCCAATCCCGGATCCACGAAATAACAAGACTCCCGGGGCCGTTAGAAATACTGTAAATTGAATTCCTAATCACAATATTTTCGATCACGATTCCCCGCACCCGCCCCGCCCATGTCCGATATCCAAACCGTTAAACTGCCCAAACCCGTCCCCGTCACGACGACCCGCTTCCGGCAGCCCAAAAAGAACATTCCCCAAACAAAGGCGGAACGAGACAATCTCCTCCAGTTCATCCGGGATTACATCGAGCAGGAAAATCCCGTCCCCCCCATGCCCCTCGATGAACTCGAAGTCCACGCCAAAGCCATCCTCGCGAACACCGGTTTCGACGAAATCTACCTCCACTACACCGCCGTCTGCCTGAACAACGAAATGTGGCGCGAAACGCTCGCCGAAATCCCCTACGAACGACGCCTCCTTCTCATGCCCAAATGCCTGCGCGTCGAAGACAAGTGCCCCGCGCCCTTCGATGAGTTCGGCCTCCTCTGCAAACAATGCGGCCTCTGCTCCATTCAGGATTTCCAAAATGAAGCCGAACGCCTCGGTTACGCCGTCCTCGTGGCGGAAGGCTCCGCCGTCGTCATGTCGCTCATCCAAACCGGTAAAATCGAAGCCATCGTCGGCATCTCCTGCCTGCCCGTCCTGGAACGAACCTTCCCCTACGTCGAAGCCGCCGCCATTCCTTCCATCGCCGTCCCCCTCCTCCAAGACGATTGCATCAATACCACTGTCGATATCGATTGGGTCTGGGACTACATCCACCTCACCTCGGAAGACAGCACCCGCCGCCTCAATCTCAACGCCCTCCACGATGATGTTCGCACCTGGTTTACCCCGGATTCGATCGACGCCATCATGGGCCCCGCCGAAGGCGAACAGGAAACCATCGCCCGCGAATGGCTCGCCCGCGACGGTAAACGCTGGCGCCCCTTCCTCACCGTCGCCGCTTACCAAGCTCTGCGCGAAGATCGCAATGACCCCATTCCCGACGATATCAAGAAAATCGCCCTGGCCGTCGAATGCTTCCACAAAGCATCCCTCATCCACGACGATATCGAAGACGAAGACTTCGGCCGCTATGACCAACCAACCCTCCACGTCGAACACGGCCTGCCCGTCGCCCTCAATGCCGGCGATCTCCTCATCGGTGAAGGCTATCGCCTCATCGGGGAATGCGATGCCTCCGACGCGCAGAAAGCGCAAATGATTCTCGCCGCTTCCAACGGCCAACGCGAACTCTGCCGCGGCCAAGGCGCGGAACTCCTCTGGGCCAAAAACCCCACACCCTTGAAGTCATCCCAGGTCCTCGAAATCTTCCGACAAAAAACCGCCCCCGCGTTCGAAGTCGCTCTCCAACTCGGCGCCGCTTACGCCGGTAAACTCACGGAAGTCGCCGACGTCCTGAACGCCTACTCCGAAAACCTCGGCATCGCCTACCAAATCCGCGACGACATGGATGACCTCGGAGAAGATGCCGGTGAGAATCACCTCGAGCAAATGAGACCCAGTGTCCTGCTCGCCGTCGCCCGGGAAAAAGCCAAAGGCGACGACAAAGCACTGCTCGAGTCACTCTGGAATCACGAAGACCTCGAAAACATCGCCCTCCATAAGATCCGCACGCTCGCCCACGAGGTTCAGGCCGATGACAAATGCCTCCTCCTCCTCGAAACCTATAAAGAGCAAGCCATCCGCTCCCTTCAGGAACTCGAGAACTCCAATCTGAAAGGCCTCCTCCGTCGGGTCATCGGTAAAATCTTCAACGATCTCGAAATCAAAGGATGGTGCCGCGAGTTCGAGGTGAAGAACGGCGTGCGCGAAGACGAAGCGACGCAAGATCCCCCCGCAACGACCGCGCCCGCGACAGCCGCCGCCAGTTAAGCCCGCCGGCTCAGTTCCCATGAGCCTCCGACTCGAAATGCTCCAAGTCGCACGCCTGGCGCCCTCGGTCCTTGGCACCGATGCCGGCAACCTCGTCCAAAAATTCGTGCTCTCAAAGCGGGACGAAACAGGCGGCTTTAAAGATCGCGATGACCATCCCGATCTCTACTACACCTCCTTTGCCATCGACGCTTTAACCGCTCTCCAGGCCGATCTCCCCGAGGCAACCCTCACCTACCTCTCGAATCAAACAGCCACCACCCACGACTTCGTCCACACCTGCTGCCTCGCGCGCACACTTTCCGCCTATCCAAATCACAACGTCGACCCGAGCGCCATTCTCGACTCGATCGAAAACTGGCGCACGGCCGACGGAGGCTACAATCAAAGCCCGACCGCCGACACCGGCTCGGCATACGCCTGCTTCCTCGCCTACGGGGCCTACGCCGATCACAAACAAATACCACCCAATCCCGATGGCATCCGCGCCTGTCTCGCATCGCTCCAAACACCCGCGGGCGCATGGACAAACGACACCGATATCCCCGTTCCCAACGTTCCCGCCACCGCCGCCGCCGTCAGCCTCTCCCGCAATCTCCAAGTCCCCATTCCCGACTCCACCGGCCCCTGGCTCCTTCAATGCGCCCATCCGCAAGGCGGCTTCATCCCCTTCCCCGGCGCCCCCATGCCCGACCTCCTCACCACCGCCGTGGCCCTGCACGCCCTCGATGGACTCCAAACCGATTTCAAACCGCTCGCCGAACGCTGCCTCGATTACATCGACACCCTCTGGTCCGCCGAAGGGGGATTCCACGGAAATTGGGAAGACGATACCCTCGATCTCGAATACACTTACTACGGCCTACTCGCCCTCGGACACCTAGCCCTGTGAACCCCACCACCACCAGTTCCGCCCCCCCGAAAGCCGATTCGATCGCCGTCACCCTCGCCAACGCCACCGATTCCCTCCTCAGCGAACGCAACGACAAGGGATATTGGGAAGGACATCTCTCCTCCTCCGCACTCTCCACCGCCACCGCAATCATCGCCCTCCACTTCGTGGATCACCAGCAACACCGTTCCCTGATCAACAAGGGAATCCAATGGCTGATCACAAACCAAAACGACGACGGTGGCTGGGGTGATACCACCATCTCCTACTCCAATATCTCCACCACCCTCCTCTGCTGGTCCGCCCTCGCGTTCGCCCCAAATCCCAGCGATGCCCAGAATGCGACCACCCAGGCCGAGTCGTGGATCAAGGATGACGTCGGTTCGCTCCGGCCAGGGGAAATCGCGGAAGCCGTGAAAGCCCGCTACGGAAAAGACCGAACCTTCTCCGTCCCCATTCTCATGACCTGCGCGCTCGCCGGCAAATTGGGCCAATCCCCCATCGAAAACTGGCGCCGCGTCCTCCCGCTGCCGTTCGAACTCGCCACCGTCCCCCGCTCCTGGTTCGGCGCCATCGGCCTGCCCGTGGTCAGTTACGCCCTGCCCGCCCTCATCGCCATCGGGTACGCTCGCTTTCACCACGCCCCGCCCCCGCCCCCTGTCCGTCTCGCACGAAAACTCGCGTGGAATAAAGCCTCTACACTCCTCGCCAAAATCCAACCAAGCACCGGCGGCTTCCTCGAAGCAACACCACTCACGAGTTTCGTTACCATGGCACTCGCCGGCGCCGACCAATCCAATCACCCCGTCATCGCCCGCGCCGTCGAGTTCCTCACCCGCTCCGCCCGTACCGACGGGTCCTGGCCCATCGATACCAACCTCTCAACCTGGACCACCACTCTCGCCGTCAAAGCCCTCGGTTCCACGGAAAAAGTCGACCGTGAAATCCTCTCTAACTACCTCATATCCAGTCAATACTCGGAAATACACCCATATACTAACGCCCCGCCCGGCGGCTGGGCGTGGACGGAGCTCGCCGGCGGCGTTCCCGATGCCGATGACACCCCCGGCGCGCTCCTGGCGCTCTCAATCCTCAACAAACCCTCGCCCGATTCCCACTCCCTCGCCGCCGCCCAAAATGCCGCAACCTGGCTTCTCGATCTCCAAAATCGCGATGGCGGTATCCCCACCTTCTGCCGCGGGTGGGGCAAACTTCCCTTCGATCGCTCCAGCCCCGATCTCACCGCTCACACCCTCCGAGCATGGCACACGTGGCACGCCCACCTGCCCACCACCATCCAAAATCGAATCGATTCCGGAACCGCTGCGGCCCTTCGCTACCTCGAAGCCACCCGCAAACCCGACGGTTCCTGGCTTCCCCTCTGGTTCGGCAACCAACATCGCCAAGACGAAGCCAATCCCACTTACGGAACCGCCACCGTCCTCAACGCGCTCGCCTCACTCCCAAAGAATCAAATCGGAGACCTCGACGCTTCCGCCGTCCAGTGGCTCCTCGACAACCAAAACGCCGATGGCGGCTGGGGCGGCGGCTCAAATTCCCCTTCCAGCATCGAAGAAACCGCCCTCGCCCTCGAAGCCCTCTCAAAGGCCGCCCTCGCGGATCCCTCTCTCGCACTCGCTCCCCTGCAAAAGGGCGCCGATTTCCTCGCCTCCGCCACCTCCCAGGGCACCCGCTTCCCCCCGGCCCCCATTGGCTTCTACTTCGCCAAACTCTGGTATCACGAAAAGCTCTACCCCGTTATCTGGACGGTCGCCGCTCTCAACGCCTTCACAGCTCTGCAGAATCATCGCGATTCTGAAGACGAATCAGCTTCTTCTTGATCGTCTCCAATTCCACGGTCAACTGATGGGCCGCTTTCAAAACGTCCCCCTGCGTTTCTTCATCGCCCAGCGATCCCACCGCCGGATGAAGCTTCATCATCTGCAAGGCGATCTCCTTGCAAGCCCCCTGAATGTGCTCAATGGCTTCGTCTCGCGTCATATCGCCTTCAACTAATACCCGAAATCAAATCTCCGCCAAGCTCCGACTCCCCCGAGGACGCTCCCCGCTCTCCAGCTGCCCCCAAACCGCCTCAAAAGCTTCCAACAACGCCTCCCAATCCGCCCGCTCGGTTTCAACCCCGCTACTCACCCGCAATACCCGCCCCATCTCATCATAACCCAACCCCATCGCTTCCATCACATGAGAAGGATTTTCCTTGCCGGAACTGCACGCCGATCCCGTCGATAAACCAAATCCCAGCCCGCTCAACCTCGTGAGCCATTTCAAATTGGGATGGGCCGGCATCACCAGCATCGAGGTATTCCATAACCGCTCTCCCCCCGCTCCCACCACGCGCACACCATCCACGCGGCTCTTCAGTTCAACTTCAAACCACTCCCGGTTCTCTGCCGCCCCGACCTCACCCTTCACGCGCTCCCGCAACGCCGCCATCATCGCCGCAATGCCCGGATAATCCTCCGTTCCACCCCGATAACCCCCCTCTTGCGGCCCGCCACGCTGCCCGGCAAACAACTCCCGCCCATCTTCAGGCAATACCAAGAATCCCACCCCCTTAGGCCCCCCAAACTTGTGCCCGCTCCCCGTCACCAAATCACACTCCCCCAATCCACCCATCGACATCTTACCCACCCACTGCGCCCCATCACAATGATATCTCACCCCCGCCGACCGACAACAATCCCCGATCGCACGCCACGGCTGCACCACCCCAGTCTCATTGTTCGCCGCCATCACCGATACCAAATCAATCTCACCCTCCTCCAGTTCCCCCATAAGCGTCTCCACCTCGACGGCTCCGCTCGCACCCACGCCAAGCTCCGCAACTCTTTCACCGAGCATCGCACTCGCCGCGTCCCGCACACTCGGATGCTCCACCCCGCTCAACAATACCCGCCCACCACCTCCAACCCCGCGAAACACCGCATTGTTGCCCTCCGTCGCACCCGAATTGAACACGATCCGCTCAGGCTCACACCCAAAGTAATCCGCCAGTTCCTCGCGCAAATCCTCCAGCAGTCGTTTCACCGCTCCCGCCTCCCGATACAACCCCGAAGGATTGTGCCAATGCCGCTCCACCGCTTCCTGCCACGCTTCCCGCGCCGCCTCACTCACCGGTGTCGTCGCATTGTGATCAAAATAGCCCCCCATCACTCCTCCTCAACCACCTCCAACTCGCCAAAGTAAGTCGGCATCCCCGTATAGGGAGTTGCCAGGATCGCCGCCTTGCCCATCACTCGGTCATCCTCAAATTCAAACCGCACCATCGCCTCTTCCGGTCGCTCGCTGTCCTCGTCCCAGCTTCGTCCTTCCACTACCCAACGTCCCGCCTCGGGAGACGCCACCCCCAGCTCCACCCAGGTCCACCCGTCGCCACCCCAGGCATACTCCCTGCTCGCGACCGCTTCGTCTCCGTCCACAATCTCCAACGCCTTGCGCGACGGCGCCACCCGCAGTCGATAGCCCGAAACCCCATACAACCCCACCCCGAAACTCGGATAACTTCGCCCCTTCTTCCCCGCCTTGATCTTCGCCCGCACGGTCGCACCCCCACGCAGGGTGTCGCCAAAAAGCATCATGCACTCTTCGGCAGGCTCCGTGCCCATCTCGACGACACGCTCACCATCCAATTCCGATACCTTGAAGCTCCCCTCAATCACAAACACCCCCGGCGGTTCCGCTCCCGTCTCGACCGACGACAAATCCAGTGCCATCGCCCCCGCGATGAGAACCAACGCCAAAAAAACGATGCCTAATGTTGTCTTCACAACTCCCACTTTACTCACTCCGCAAAGATTCCAATAGAGGAAATCGCACGACCACACGCGCCGCAATCCAACAAAAAAACAAGCCCGCCACCAATATCACCACCACCATCACCGCCAACAATCCCAGCGGCAAATCACCCCCCGCTTCCGTCAGCTTCCCCGATACCGCCACCAACGCCGCTCCCAATCCGATAAACACCCCAAAAGCATGCAAAAACCAATGCTCCGCCATCACCAACTTTGACAAGTCCCGCCGCTCAAAACCCACCGCCCGCATTAATCCCAGTTGCCCCCGCCGCTCCAAAACGTTCCGCGCCACCAAGATTCCCAACCCAACCGTCCCCAACAGTATCCCAAGCCCCCCAAGCGTGGTGAAGATACTCAAATAGGCGTTGCGAACCGCATTGTATTCTGCCAGACGCTGCCAGGCCGGCATCATCGCAAACCCCCGATCCTCCAACATCCGGCTCATTTGCTTCGCCGTCCCTTCCGCCACGCTCTCGTCCGGCGCATCGAGAAGGAAATACGAATAACCACCGGCATCCGGATACTTCTCGATAAAGTTCGCCTCCGAAATCAACACGCTCCCCTGTAACAGGGTGTTCGCCAAAAAACCCACCAACTTCACCCGGAAAACCTGTCCGCCCCCGTCCCGGTATTCCAATTCATCCCCCAACTTCTTCCCCAACGCATACAAGGCGGTGTTCATGTCCACGATCCCCGGAACCACCCCGTCCGGGATCTCTTCATCCAACAAGAGCCACGGAGATTCACCGGCGCCATCCACTTCCCCGCCTCCAATCACCCCGGAGAACGGAAACGCACCCCGCTCCGCCAGGGCCCCGGGAGCCACACCCAATAGCCGCGGATTCTGCGCCCGATTCAAATTCAAACAACTCGCATCGTCCCCCGCACTCACCCGCATCGCCACAACCTCGTAAGGTTGCTCCTCCGCCGACCCCAATCCCAGCTCCTCGCGTCCCGCCGAAGAATTCAAATCCTCATACACCGGCACCGTCGACTCCCCCACATAACGAAATCCGCCCGTGCCCGACAACCGCTTCTCCGCATCCGCAGTGGCATTGAGACGCATCGCGTTCAAGGCTGTCACCATGAAGACTCCCGCCGACATCATTCCAATCACCGCCATGCTCCGCCCGCGGCGCGTCAAAGCAAAGGTCCTGCCCAAATCCCACAAACTCCCCCGCCATCCCTTACGGCGCAAAGCCATGCCCCTTAGCAGCAACGCACTCGCACAAATCCCGCTCGCCAAAAGCATAAATCCCCCTCCCAGGAAAAAACCCTGCTTCACTTCCGAACTCGGTGCCGGCAGAAACAGCATCGCCACGCCCCCTGCAAACAACACAATCCCCAACCACAAACTCACGCAGCTCCCCAGCGATTTCTCCCGCCCCCTCCCGGATTCCCCGCCCCCGGATATCAAGGCCCGCGGTTCGACCTTCATCAGCGCGCGACTGGAAAAATACACCGCCAAGACCGACAACAAGACCGTCGCGACCACCGCAATCAACAGGGAAATTGGCCGGGCCGAATAGACAAAACTCATCCCCGTCACCGCATCCGCCCACATGCTCCCTAAACCCCACAACGCAAACTGCGTATACAACACACTCCCCAATATTCCCGCCAAGGCTCCCGCCACACTCACAACCAAAGCCTCCACCAAAAACCACTTCCGCACCGTGCCCCGCGAAACTCCCAGTGCGAGAAATAACCCGATCTGTTCTCGACGACCCTCAACCCCAAACGCAAATAAGAGCGCCGTCAATATCAACGCCGCCACCATCAAAAAGAAACTCATCCCCGCAAACAACGACCCAAAGGGATATGAGTCCGCCACCGCCGCCGCCGCCTCACCCGCCAAATCACGCGCCTCCAATCCGAAAACCGATGGAACCACCCGCTCCCGCAAAGCCGCCAGCAACCCCTCTTCGTCCATTTGACCCGTCAGAAAATGAATCGCGGTAAGATTCCCAAACCGGTTCGCCCATAAGCCCTGACCGGCACGCAACCGGATAAACCCCTTCGGCGTCGCCCGGTATTCATCCCAGTAATCCTCGTCCTTGTCCCGAATCAAAGAATTGTCGATGTCGACCCCCGGATCCCATCCCGTCACATCCTCCACTTCCAACAAGCCCGGAAAATCGGGAGTCCAATCCCGATTCACCATCGGATTCTCCATCGGCAAGACACCGCTCACGACAAAATCCGCCATCCCCTCCTCCGGCTCCCGTCCCCCCTGCGGGAGAAAAAACCGTAATGACAATTCGTCACCCTCCTCAACACCAAGGTCGTCCGCCAACCACTGGGTGATCACGATCCCATTCTCATCCATGTCCTCAGGAATCACCGGCGCCGTGTTCGTCTCCACCGCCGCCACCATCGAGTAAGGCGTCATCCCATCCTCAAATCGCGTCTCGTTCACCAAGTAGGTCAACACCCCGTCCGAAGGCGTGACGACCTCGCGAATCGCGCCCGCCAATTCTCGATCGAGAAATACCCGGTCGCTGCTGACCTCCCACTTGTCACCCCCGGCAATCTCCTTCATCTCCAGCGACGCGTCCGCCAATGTCCAATTCTGCGCCACAATATCGGCCAAACCCAGGTTCCCCGCTTCATCACCACCCACGAGCATGACGTTCACCCGACCCTCCCGCTCCAACAACTCCTGGAGATACGCCCGGGGCAAATAGGCCGTCAGCGGCGGTGCCTGCTCGTTCCGAAGCGAGAACGCGCCCATCTCCCCATCCCCCACCACCGCGTCCACCTCCACTCGCCGCCGCAATAAGTTGTCCGAAGACCCCGACAAGGTCGCATCCCGCGAAATCACACCGGGAATCTCCGCCCGCATCACCACGGTGTCGCCCGCCCCCACTCCCAAACGGCCCGCCAACGCTTCGTTGATGGCAAAAAAACGTTCCCCACTCACCGGCGCCTCACCACCTCCCGCAAAACCAAAAAAGGAATCATCAACACCGAGCATCTGCACCCGGTTCGCACGAACCGAACCATCCGCCGTCGCCACCGACCCCTCCACCATCACAATTCCCGACGCCGAAACCGCACCCACCTCCGCAACCTTGTCCACCAACGCCTCCGTAAAAAAACGATCCCCGCCCACCAAAACCGACTGCACCCCCGCCAACCGCATCGCCGCCTTCAGACGCAAACTCTCCTTCACCGAATCACCCACCACCAAGGCCCCGCCCAAAATCGCCGAGGTCAAAAACACTCCCGCAAAGACCGCCAGGTGCACCCGCCAGTAGTGCCCCAATCCACGCAATACCATTCGCCACCCGCTCATCGCTTTCAGCCTCCGTCAATCTTGCCCAGGTGCAGCCGGTGCGTCTTGCCCACCCGCTCGGCAAGACGCATGTCATGGGTGACCATCATTAAGCTAACTCCATGCACCTCATTCAGTTGCACTAGTATTTCTGTGAGCTTTGCAGCCCCTTCTTCATCCAAGGCCCCCGTCGGTTCGTCCGCCAAAACCAGTCGCGGACGATTGATCAAGGCCCGCACGACCGCCACCCGCTGCCGCTCGCCGCCTGACAACTGCGCCGGGGTTTTTGTCAAATGCCCCTCCAATCCCACCGCTCCCAACAATTCCCTCGCGCGATCACTCACTTCCTTCACATCCACGCCTCCACGTATGGCCAGCGTTGGCACAAGAACGTTCTCCAATACCGTGCACTGAGGTAACAAATGGTGAAGCTGAAAAATAAACCCGATCTCCTCACTCCGTATCCGAGCCAACTTGTGCTCGTGCGCATCGCCAAGCGCCTCGCCAAACAACTCCACCGTCCCCTCATCCGCACGATCCAAGGTGCCAATGATGTTCAATAAGGTGCTCTTGCCACACCCGGACGGCCCGACGATCGCCACTCGCTCACCCGCCCCCAAACTGAGGTCGACTTTGTCCAATACCAAACGCCTCACCCCTTCGTCGACACCCGCTGCATCGAGATACGACTTGCTGACCCCCGTTAATCGGACTGTTTCTACTGCTTGATCCATCGCTTCGCCTTAAACTCAAATCGGGGTAACGTATCCGGCATCACAGTCTCCACGGGTACCCGCAGCGCAAACGCATCCTGCATTGCCGCCTGCACACGATCCGCCAGGTCCGCCCCATCCGTCAACGCCTCCATCGGCTCGATCTCAATCTTTAATTCCGTCATCGAATCCACCTCCGATTGCACCACCCGATATTCCGCAATCTCATCAAACCTCCGCACCACCCGCTCGATCGCCGTGGGATAGACATTCACCCCACGCACAACCACCATGTCATCCACCCGCCCCAATATGCCCCCATCCAATAACAACCCGCCGTCATCATCATACGCCTTTCGCACCAAATCTCCCGTGCGATACCGCAAGAGCGGACAAGCCCATCGCTTCAAGGTCGTCAAAACCAGTTCGCCCGATTCTCCCGGCGCCACCTCTTCCCCACTCTCTAGATCGATGACTTCTGCAAGATGAGCCTCCTCGATCACCTTCAAAGACAAGGGCCGATTGACCGGCTCATAACTGACCGGCCCCACCTCAGTCATCCCATGATGGTCCACGACCCGCACCCCTCCCCAAAGCGAAGAAACCCTCTCGCGACTCTCCTCGATGCTCCCTCCGGGTTCCCCGGCCACAATAATCGTTTTCACTCCGAACTCCTCAGGCAACGCTCCCATCTCACCTTGCATGACCTCTCCCAGGCGCATCGCATAGGTCGGAGTACAACACAAAACCGTCGCCCCCTGGGCGCGCATCGTCTCCAGCCGCCCCACACTGCTCAGCCCACCGCCAGGAATACAAAGACACCCCCTCCGGGCCGCGCCGTCAAAGGCCGTCCAAAATCCAAGAAATGGCCCGAACGAAAACGCAAAGAACACCACATCCTCTTTCCCCACTCCCGCCGCGTCATAAACCACGTCCCAACAATCGAGCAATGCACCCCAACTTTCCGTCGTATCAATCGAAGGAACCGCGCCCCCGGTCGTCCCGCTGCTCTGACAATACCGCGTATACTCCGATAGCGGATAGGTGAGGTTCGACCCAAACGGAGCCTCCGCTTCTCGGTCGCACAGCAATTCATCCTTGGTCGTGAACGGCATGGCGGCGATAAACTCGCCCACCGACCCAAGCGCCCCACTCACTCCCGCCGCCACCATCCGCTCCCCATAAAAACGATTTTCCGACCCCTCCAACTCGCCCAGCAGGCTCCGCAGCCCGTCCAACTGCCGCTTTTCAATCTCTTCCCTTCCCGCCATCGCGTTGCTCAACCGAGTCCTCTCCGGTGACGCCTCCTAACTGGAATCGTCCCCGCCCTTCGCCGATTCGACCTGCGCCGATTCCACCGCCTTCTTCGGAGGAGGACCGCCGGGCTTGTACAAAGTAACCAAGCACCCTCCCACCGCGGCCAATATGATTCCCAGGAAGAACGGCCATCGGATCGCGGATACTCCTCCCGCCGGCGGATGAAGCGACAGCGCCACCACCGCGTTCACAACAGGCGCCCCGGCAAAAATAATCGACATCACCACGCTCGGCCCGGTCCCATGTTTCAGTCCCGCCCCTAACGCTAATAAAACAAAAAATGCACCAATCGCACCAAGTATCCCCGCCACCAAAGACAACCACATCCCCTTGCTCGGATACTGCCAGTTCGCCCCGTTCGCCAATAGCACCACCAACGGCGCCACAACCGCCGTAATGAAATACGCAATTCCTACGAACAAAAACGCCTTGTATCGCCCGTTCACAGAATCCGCCATCCCGATCTGCCCTTCGTGAAGAAAAATACCGTAAAGCCCCCAACAAGCGACGGTCCCCAATGCAAAAATCAACCAAGAATAATGTGCCATAGTCCTAATTCGTTAACGCCAGATGCTCGACTACTCCTCTTCCTGCAAAAGTTCCGTCGGCGCAGCTTGTATCTTCTCTCTTAGCTCCGGCGGTATCTCCACCGCCGCCATCTTCTTCGTCTCCTCGTCAAAGGAAACACACACCACCGTAAAACGGCCCGTCGCAGCGATTGCTTTCTCTTCCCCGGCACCGATCTTCTTGTGAAAGCGGAATAAATACCGCACCGTCCGCCGCCCCACTTCCTCCACCAATAGCTCAACCTCCACCTCTTCCTCAAACTCCAGTGGCAATCGGAAATCGCACGAGGCGTGAACCCGCGGCCACCCCACTCGCCCACCTTCGTCCTCGTCCCCATCCCCCTCACCCCTCCCAACCGGGTGCACCGAAAATCCCAACGACCGGTAAAACGCATGCTCGGTTACTTCCATAAATCGGAAGAAATTCGAAAAATGCATGATCCCCGCGATGTCCGTGTCCGCAAATTCAACGCGGCGGGTCAGTGTAAATCGGTGCGTCCCCATGCCCAAAAAGAATACACCCTAGACGATCCCCGCTTACCCCTCAACGCCTTTTGCCGCAGCCTTCTCCACGACATCCGCATACCCCTTCGCCATGTGCCCCGCTGTATAGCTCCCCTCCACACCCGCACGCCCCGCTTTACCCCGGCGGATCAATTCCGCGTCGTCCGCCAAACTCGCGTCCCAGGCCTCCGCCAAGGCCTCCGGCCCCTCTCCATCATAAATCCACCCGCCCCCCGTTGCTTCAACAATCTCAGGAAATGCGCCCGCCCGCGGCTGCACCACCGGCACCCCCGCCGCCATCGCTTCCACCAAAAACAACCCAAATGCCTCCTGAAATCGCGAGGGAACCGACAATATCGTCAAACTTTGCAAAAACACCACCTTCTCCTCAAAACTCATGTTCGGATACCACTCGACTTCCCCCTCCGCACCCGCCGCCGCAATTCGCGCCTTCAAATCCTCAATAAATGCCCGGTCCTCAGGGGTCGTCGCCCCCCCGATCTTCAACCGAACGCCCGCACGCCGCTTCCGCAAGATCAAAAACGCTTCCACTACCGTTTCCAATCCCTTCGGTGGACACATCCGCGATAAAAATCCAATTGTCACCTCCTTGGGAGCGCGCTCCCGAAGCGGAATTTTGTCCACTTCAATCCCGTTGCTGACAACTTCCCAGTGCCCCTCCTCCAACCCCAAACGCCGCGCCATGTCTTCGCCCGCAAACCGACTCGGTGCAATAAACCGATCCACCCCACTCGCCGCCTCGCCGTATGCCTCCCAGCTCCGCGCCGCATAAGGCTCAGGCAACCCATCCAAAAATGAATCCTCCCCTTGAAACGACGCCACTACGGGAACACCAACTTCCTCCCGTATCGCCCCCGCCACCCCGCTCAATAAACCATTCGAAAGCGATACCACGTCGGGCTTCCCTTCGTCCTTCAACCACTGCATCAACCGCCGCCACTCCTTCCCCTGGTGCCCCGCCAAGCCCTCAAAACTCGACAAAGTCATCGTCCCCAAATCATGCGCCGACGTCATTCCCGCAAATTCCGAAGCCCGCCGCAACAATGCCTGCGAATCCAATAACCGATCCAACCAGCGGGGCGTCTTCCGAAACAAGCCCGTCTTCTCCTGCAGAAACAAGTTGATCCCCCCAAGCAGAATCGGAGCCTCTGTCATCGCGTCGTGATCGCCCACCATCGGCAAATACAACGGCACCAGGACCATCTCGTGATCCGAATCCGCACCCAATTGCCGCGCCAAAGCATGGTCGCGCAAACACGCTCCGCAATGAAAGTTTCCTGTCCCGGGAACGAGATGAACAATCCTCATTTTATCCCGCCGCTGCCGCCTCGGCCGACGCCACCCTACGCCCGTGCGCAAGCTCGGGCGGAAGCTCCGCAAACTCAGCCACGGCTTCAAACAGTTCCTTGAATTCACCCCCGTCCAACTTCCCAATCAAACAATCCGTCAAATCCGACTGCACATCCGGATGCTTCCGAATCACCTTCCCGAAACTGAATCCCTCATCGTAAAACGCATAAACTAACTTCCGCATCACCTCGATCATCTCGCACACTTTCTCCCCATACCCCTCAAACTGCCCCGCACTCGTATCCCCCTTGGCCAACGCCGCATCCACCGCGTCCGCCGCCATCTCTCCCGTCTTCAACGCCAAAAAGACGCCGGACGAAAACACTGGATCCAAAAACGCAAACGCATCCCCCGCCAATACCAGCCCATCTCCCGCACAGTATTCCGACCGATAACTATACTCCCCCGTAACCCAATATTCCCCAAACTGCTCACTCGGCTCTAAATGCTCCCGAATCCACTCGTTCTTCTCAGCCTCGCCCGCCATAATTTCCGCAGGGTCCCGCGAATCGGCATACAAGTAATCCCGCTCCGCCACTACCCCCACACTCACAATGTCGTCCTTCAAAGGAATATACCAAAACCATCCCTTGTCCGGCAAATACGCCACCGTGGTCGATCCCGCATCCAATCCCTCATCCCGCATCGCCCCCCGATAATAGGTCCAGATCGCAATCTTGTTCAGCTGCGGGTCACGCTTGCGCCACTTCCGCTTCGAAATTACCAATCCGTCCCGACCACTCGCATCAATCGTCATCGGCGCCCGCACGTCCCGCTTCTCCCCGTCCTTGGACGAAACCGATACACCGACCACCGCACCACTTTCATCCGTCAAGACATCGTCCACCTTCGTTTCCTCCCACACCTCCGCACCATTCCCCTTCGCACGGTCCATCAACATCATGTCAAATTCGCTCCGCTCCACCTGCCACGTCGTCGAGGAAGGATGATCGTAATGCTGAAAAAAGTAAAACGGTCGCGACTTGCCCCCGTCCTGCGTCACAAACTGAACACTCAGCTTGTTCACGAATCCCAGCCGGTTCACCTCATCGATCAAACCCAGACGATCCAGCGTAAAATAACAGAACGGCATCAGCGACTCCCCGACATGATAGCGGGGGAACTTGGCCTTCTCCACCACCAGCACCGACCGCCCCTTCTCTGCTAACAGGGCCGCCGCCGTCGACCCACAGGGGCCCCCGCCAATAATAATCACATCGTATTCGCCTGAATTTCCCGCGTTGCTCATTGTGCTAATTATGAAGATTCCCCTCTCATTACGCTCCCCCACCCATTTTGGCTCCACCATGCTCCGGCAAAACTTCGACAATATCCGCAAATACCACCCCATCCGCGTCAGACAACTGGTTGCAGCGGCCAAATAACTCCGTTCCCGCTACTGCATTCAACGCCTCACTCACCAAACTATCGCAGGAAATCGCGAAAAATCCCCGCGGCTCGCTCGTGTGAGGCATGCCTTTGTCATTGAGAATCCCCCCAAGCGGTTCCACTCCTTCTTCGATCAATCGCCGCACCTCCGGCTCAAAACGCCCCAAATCGATCCCGATCGCCCCGAACTCGACCGGCTCCCGCGTCCCCAAGGTCTCCAAAATCACCATCCGTAACAGGTAATCATCACTTCGCTCGACGCCCAACACCCGCAACCCCAACCCATCCGCATGATAGTCCGCCAAGGTCGGCGTCATATCCCGATCATGCACCAGCAACTCCCGCTCCGGATCGGGCATCGTCACCCCGTCAAGAAACGTCACCGGCGGCAACACCAACCCTCTCTTCTCATAAAAATAATGCAGCGGCATCAGCCAATGCATCAGCTTGCTCTCCGCCACCTCGATCGCCGTGTAACCTTCCGTCTTCAATTCTGCCAAATCAGCTACGATTCAATCTCACCCCGACACCATCACGTGTACCGCGCATCCCGATGATGATCCAAAAAGAATCCGTGCAACAAACGGTCCACCTGCAGCATGCCTTCCCGGTTCAACCGAATCTCATCCCCCTCGATCATCATGTATCCGTCGCTCACCAATTTCTCCAAGGGCTCCGCAAACCGCTGCAACGGGTCCACCCCGTATTTCTCCTCGAAATAACGCGCGCTCACCTGGCCCAACTTCATCTGCAACACAAACTCCCGGATCAATCGCTCCTCATGGGCCGTCGGATAGGCCCGGAATATCGGCAATTTGCCCGCATCCAATTCCATCATGTAGGGCCCCACGTCCGCCTGGTTCTGATAATGAATCCCGCCAAAATGTCCGAACGATGCCACCCCCAAAGACAACAAATCCGCCCCCGCCCAAAGACTGTCCCGATAGTAAAACTTCACCTTGTCCGGATTCTTCACCACCGTGTAGGCACTCGAAATCGTGTATCCCGCCTTCACAAACTCATCAAAGGCATAACTCACCCAACGCCGCTTCGTTTGCCAATCCGCCACCGGCGCCGTCAGCCGACCCGAAGACTTCATCTCCTTGTATATCGTCGTATTGAACGGCACCTCCATCTGATAAATCGTCACGCACTCCGGTTCTTGCTCAATCGCCGTCTCCACACATCGCTTCCAATTATCCTCGGTCTCATCCATCATCCCCGCAATCAAGTCGATGTTCAGCTGATCGAACCCGATCTCCTTGGCATAGCTCAACGCCCGATACGCCTCTTTCGAACGATGCGCCCGCCCGTTCAACTCAAGAATATGGTCGTCAAAATTCTCAATCCCCAAACTCAGCCGCGTCACCCCGATCTCCTTGATCTTCTCCAGCTTCTTCTCCGTCAAGGTCCCCGGTTCGCACTCAAAGGCCACCTCCTCCGCCGCATCCCAGGGAAGCAAATCCTTCATCCGGTCGGTTAGCTCCTGCAATTGATTGACCGATAGGTAAGAGGGCGTTCCCCCCCCAAAATAGACGAACTGAGGCTTCCGCCCCGAGATATACGCCCGCTCCGCATACCGCTCCAACTCCCGAATCCCTGCGTCGAGATACGCATTGATCTCCGCCGCGTTCTTGTCCGTGTAGACGCGGAAATAACAAAAATGACAGCGCTTCCGGCAAAACGGGACATGAAAATACAAACCCAATGGCACCTCTTTCGGCGCCGGCTCGTCCAATTTCCGATCCAATTCCGCAACGTGATCCGGCGTCCAAAACGAAAACGGCGGATAGTTGGCCACAAAATAGTTTCCCGCCTCGGTCTCCCCATCCGTCGATGGATCCAACGGAACCTTTCCCTCCGGCAACGTCACCGTATTTGTCGATCCTTCTTCAGCCATAGTCCCAACTCCTATTGCAACAACATACCATTAGACGCAGTTGTCTGCACTATCTTCAAAGACCTCGTCATTCCGCCCCTCCCTGACCGCTCCGGAACCCGTAAAGCACCCCGTCCTCTCCTCCGATTACCAAAAATCCTTCCCCTACCGCCGGAGAAGCCGATATCCCCGAACCCAACTCATTCGACCACAACTCATCCCCCGTCTCGGGATGCAACGCATACAAGCGCGCGTCTCCCGATCCCACATAAACCGCATTCGGACAGGCCAACGGCGAACTGTCGATCCCTCGCCGCGCGGAAAACTCCCATACCTGCTCGCCATGCACCCGATCAAGACAACGCACCACCTTGTCCCGCCCCGCCACATATACATGCGTCGCCGTGACCGCTGGAGAGGCCTGAAACTCCACCCGCGGCACTTCGAACTGCCACACGTTCTCCAGCGTCTCCAAATCGTACGCCTCCACCAGCCCCCCATAATGAGCCAAATAGGCGATCCCATCCCGGACCGCCAAGGTGTTCGCGATATAAGCCGCGATATCGGCCTCCGCAATCTGATCCCCCGTCGCCATCGAAATCAACCTCAGGTAATTGTCACAGCCGCCGATGATCGCATTGCCGTTTCCGATCGTCGGCGTCCCGTTCACAAAGTTCTCCGTCTCGTAGTCCCAGACAAACTCCCCCGTCGCCGCATCCAATGCATACAAAAAATAATCATGACTCCCCACCAGAAGAAGCTCACGCCCCGGCTCATTTGGATCCTCCCACACATTGATCCCTCCCGTAATCTTCCCGTCCGTCTCATACCCTTCCCAAGCCGGCTCCCCGCTCACACAATCAAAACCGCGCACGATCCCGTCCTGCCCCCCAACAAACACCTTGCCGCCCGCAATGGCCGCTGTCCCCTCGATCGCATAATCCAAATTCTCCGACCACAGCTCGTCCCCACTCTCCAAATCCAGGCAATAAAACACACCGTTCGTCGAACCGAAATAAACCCGCCCCTCATCAATCACCGCCGTCGCCACAATGGCCCGCTCCGTTTCAAAACTCCAAGCCAACTCCAAGGGCAACTGCAACACCTCTTCCGAAACTCCCTGCATCGCGCTGTCGCCGCGAAACAACAACCAATTCGTCTCCGGCACGAGCACCTCCTCCTCCACAACCGTCACCTCCGCCTCACTCTCCTCATTCGCCGATTCGCTCCCACCCCCACAACCACACAACACGCCACAGGTCACATAGACCGAGGCGGCATGGATACTTCGAGCAATCATGGGAAAAAAACGCCTCCGGCCACCTCCAACTTTCAGCCTTCCTCCGGGCACCCTCACTCCGTCCCCATCCTCCCCCTCCTCACATGCTGATCTTCGCGTCCGGAAGGGCCCGCTGTAACTTCTCTGCTCCCTCCTCGGAAATCCCCGTCTTCCAAATGTAAATCGCCTTCAATCGCTTCAACTTCGCAATATCCGGCAGACACGCATCCGTC